>NZ_JBTYHB010000025.1:0-123040 GCF_054871485.1 Streptomyces sp. UC4497
CCTGGCCCGCCGCATCGGCGACCCGGTCGCCGTCGCCCTCGGCAACGGCGCTGCCGACACGCAGGCCGCGCTCGCCGAGCACGGCGCCGTCAAGGTCCTCACCCACGAGGCCGCCGAGTACGCCGACTACCTGGTGGTGCCGAAGGTGGACGCGCTGCAGGCCGCCTACGAGCAGGTGTCCCCGGCCGCGGTGCTGGTGCCGTCCTCCGCGGAGGGCAAGGAGATCGCCGCCCGTCTCGCGCTGCGGATCGGGTCCGGCATCATCACCGACGCCGTCGACCTGGAGGCCGGCGACGGCGCCCCCATCGCCACCCAGTCGGTGTTCGCCGCCTCCTACACCACCAAGTCCACGGTCTCGAAGGGCACGCCGGTCATCACCGTCAAGCCCAACTCGGCCGCCGTGGAGGCGGCCCCGGCCGCCGGCGCCGTCGAGGCCCTGACGGTGTCGTTCTCCGACGCCGCGACCGGCACGAAGGTGACCTCGCGCACCCCGCGTGAGTCGACCGGGCGTCCGGACCTGACGGAGGCCGCGATCGTGGTCTCCGGTGGCCGTGGTGTCAACGGTGCCGAGAACTTCTCGGTCATCGAGGCGCTCGCCGACTCCCTCGGCGCGGCCGTCGGCGCCTCCCGCGCCGCGGTGGACGCGGGCTGGTACCCGCACTCCAACCAGGTCGGCCAGACCGGCAAGAGTGTCTCCCCGCAGCTGTACATCGCCTCCGGCATCTCCGGTGCGATCCAGCACCGCGCGGGCATGCAGACCTCGAAGACGATCGTCGCGATCAACAAGGACGCCGAGGCGCCGATCTTCGACCTCGTCGACTACGGCGTCGTCGGCGATCTCTTCGACGTCGTCCCGGCCCTGACCGAAGAGGTCAAGACCCGCAAGGGTTAAGGGAGTTCGAGACCGCCGCCGCGCCCGGGAGCTTCAGGCCTCCTGGGCGCGGCGGCGTGCGTAGTGCCCGGCCGCGACCAGCGCGCCGGTGATGAGGACCCCGCCCAGGGCGAGTTGCGCGACGCTCAGCGTGCCCAGCGAGCCGCCGTCCCCGGCATTGACCCCGCCCAGTTCGGTGCCGCCCCGCCCCGACACGGTGAGCGTCTGCCGCACCTCGGTGCCGCTCTCACAGATCACGGTGATGGGGAAGGTGCCGGACCTGGCGCCCGTCGGCACCTTGAACTGGCCCGTGACCGAGCCCTCCTGGGTCGCCGTCTGCAAGGGGAACTCACCCGCCCCGAGACTGTCGGCGTCCCCCGTCGCGGTCAGGTCCTCGCCGCAAGCGCTCGTGCTCGCCGTGACGCTCGCTCCCGGCCCCGGGTCGGCGGGCACGAGCTCCAGCGTGCCCGCCGTGTCGGCCACCGGTGGGCTCTCGGTCCATGACGTGTCGGTGTCCCACGCCGGATCGCTGTCATCGGCCCAGGCCGCGGGGCACATCAGGGCCCCGAAGGAGAGTGTGGCCGCGGCGACGGCGGCGGTCGGCCAGGACGCGGTGCGGCCCATGCGGATCCTCTCGGCGGGCCCGGCGGCCGGACCACGGATGTGCGGGTACTCCGCACCCGATCCCACCGCGTGGACGCGCCCACCGCCTGTCGAGACGTCGAGTCGGGTGACGCGGACGCCTCTTTCGAACCCACGGGACGCACCTGGACGCACCTCGATACGCCTAGGGCCTGTCGTTTGGATCAGGCCGGATCAGGGAGCGGGGTCTGGTGCGTGCGATCGCAAGGCGGAGCGGGAGTCGACGCGGAGCGTCGTCGACCGACGACAACGCCGCGAGCGTGCGGGCCGGGCCCCGCGAGCCCGGCCTGATCCAAACGACAGGCCCTAGATGTGCCCGTGTATCCGATGCGCCTCGACCAGCTTGACCCGCGCCGACTCCAGCCGGTGCGCCATCACCTCGGCCACCCCATGGAGCACCGCCACGCCGAGCCTCGGTTCCTGCTCGCACAGCGTGCGTACGGACGCGCCGTCGAACTCGTAGGCCCGCACCGGACTGAACGCCTCCGCGCCGAAGTCCCACTCGTAGGGCTCGAAGAGCCAGGACCAGCCCAGCAGGTCACCGGGGCCGAGCGGGTCGATGGGCAGCAGGGCGCGGTCGGAGACGCGGACGTCGAGGGTGACCATCCCGGTCCGGATGATCCAGAACCGGTCCGCCCGGTCCCCCTCTTCGAAGATCCGCGTGTCCTGGGCGAACGAGACCTCTTTGGCCAGGGGCATCAACCGGTCCCGGTCCGCGTGCGAGAGCCGGTTCAGGAGTCGTGTCTGGGCCGTCATGGCGGCCACCTCCACCGTCGTGTCATTCCAGCGTACGTACGTCACGTTCGTGGCCCGCCCGGCTCGGCGGGGAGGATCACGGCCGCCCCGAGCGGAGCGGCCGTCACTCGAACAGCCTATTTCCGGGTGATATCGAGCGCACCTCGAGCGGGCGTCCCCCTTGTGCGGAGGCCGTATGGCGTACGTGGAGCGCGGGCGCGGGACGCCGGTTCTACGTTTCCGGCATGGCGTCCTTCCTCCGCTTTCGCCCTGCCTTCGGCAGGGCCGTTGTTTCGTGTGGCGTGTGCGCGGCGGTGTCCGCGGGCACGGCCGGCCCCGCCGGTGCCGATCCGCTGGTGCCGGACCCGCCCGCGCCGCCGTCCGTCTCCGCGCTGTCGTGGGAGGTCATGGACGCCCGCACCGGGGATGTTCTCGCCTCGAAGGCGCCGCACCGCAGGCTGCCGCCCGCGAGCACGCTCAAGACCCTCTTCGCCCTGACCGTGCTGCCGAAGCTGCGCCAGGACGAGGTGCACCGGGCCACGTACGGGGATCTGTCCGACGTGTCCGAGGGCAGCAGCCTCGTCGGGGTCGACGAAGGCCACCGGTACACGGTCGCCGACCTGTGGCGCGGCGTGTTCCTCAGCTCCGGCAACGACGCCGTGCACACGCTCGCCCACATGAACGGCGGCGTCTCCCGCACCGTCGCGCAGATGCAGGCGACCGCCCGCCGGATCGGCGCCCGCGACACCCAGGTCCGCTCCCCCGACGGCTACGACACCCGCGGCCAGTTCTCCTCGGCGCACGATCTCGCGCTGATCGCCAGGGAGGGCCTCAAGAACCATGACTTCCGGCGCTACATGGCCACGAAGTGGGCACGCTTCCCTGCGGCCGGCGGCCCGAAGGCGTTCGGCATCGAGAACACCAACCGGCTCCTCGTGGGCTCGCACGGAGTGGCGCCGTATCCGGGCCTGATCGGCGTCAAGAACGGCTACACGTCCAAGGCCGGCTGCACCCTGGTCACCGCCGCGACCCACAACGGGCGCACGGTCCTGGTGACCGTCATGAACCCGCAGGACGGGGACTTCAACGCGGTCTACGAGGAGAGCCGCGCGCTGCTCGACTGGGGCGCGCAGGCGGCGCCCCTGCACGCACGGCAAGCGGCGGCTTCCCGGCCCCTCTCGGCTCCGCGGCAGTTGGCCGTGGCCGCCCCGGCGCCCGCGCCCGCCACGGGGGCCGAGCAGCCCGACGACACCTCGGGCGGGCTCGGCCGGCACCTCGGCACGGCGGCCGGGTTGCTCGCCCTGGCGTTCGTGCCCGTGCTCATCGGCAGGCGGCTGCGCCGTCGACGGCACGCGGTCGGGAGCCGCTGATGCCGGCGATAGCCGAGGCCCCGCCCGTGGGGCGGCGTCGCCGCCCCACGTGGTCCTTCCTCGCGGCCACGCTGCTTGCCGGAGTCCTGCTCGTGCACCACGGGATCTCCGGTGACGGGCCGCCGCAGCCCGAACCGGGCGCCGCGAAGCTCGGCACCCACACGCCGCCCGCCGACCCGCTGCCCGCCGCCGCTCCGCAGCGCATCCGCATCCCCGAGATCGGTGTGAACGCGCCGCTGACGCGCGTCGGCCGGGACGCGGAGGGCTGGCTGGACGCGCCGCCGCCGGACAAGGCGAATCTGGCGGGCTGGTTCCCGGGGGCGGTCACGCCCGGCGAGCGTGGCACGGCGGTGATCGACGGGCACGTCGACAACGCCGAGGGCCGCGCCGTCTTCTACGGGCTCGGCGCGCTCAAGAAGGGCGAGCACATCGAGATCGACCGCGCCGACGGGAAGACGGCTGTCTTCGAGATCCACGGCATCGACGTCGTCGACAAGAAGCACTTCCCGTCCCGCCGGGTCTACGGCGGGACGGGCCTGCCCGAACTCCGCGTCATCACCTGCGGCGGCACGTACAGCAAGAGCACCGGGTACGCGGGGAACGTCGTCCTCTACGGCCTGCTCACCTCGGTCCGCGACCGTACGTGACGCAGTGACCTGCTCACGCAGTAGCGCCCGCTGGTCGTGCGGCGCCTCTCCGGTCACCCGGTGGTCCGCGTGGCTGAGCACCTCCGCCACCAGGCGCCGCAGGTGCCCGTCGGCGAGGCGGCAGCAGTACGGCGCCGAGCCGGTCGCCGGGCGC
Organism: Streptomyces sp. UC4497; assembly: GCF_054871485.1. Taxonomy (NCBI): domain Bacteria; kingdom Bacillati; phylum Actinomycetota; class Actinomycetes; order Kitasatosporales; family Streptomycetaceae; genus Streptomyces; species Streptomyces sp. UC4497. The sequence continues at coordinate 4,420 of NZ_JBTYHB010000025.1, forward strand.
GCGACACGGACCAGGCACCATGCTGCTCATGGGACTTCACGAGCAGCCGGGGATTCACGAACAGCGGGAGCTTCATGAGCAGCAAGGGATTCACGAGCGTTACGGGCTGACGCGGTTGATCAACGCCCGGGGGCCGTTCACGCCGGCCGGTGTCTCGCGCAGTGACGAACGGGTCGGGCGCGCGGTCGCGGACGCGCTGTCCGGCTTCTTCGTCATGGAGGAGCTGCACGAACTCGCCGACCGCACCCTCGCGCGCGCCACGGGCGCGGAGGCCGGAACGGTCGTGCACTGCACGTCGTCGGCGATCACGCTGTCGGTCGCGGCCGCGATGACGGGTGAATCGGCGGACCGGATCGCCGCGCTGCCGGACACCGGCGGGCTGCCCGCGCGCGTGGTGCTGCCCGCGGGGCACGCGGTCGACTACGGGCACCCGCTGGTTCAGGACATCCGTCTCGCGGGCGGGACACCCGTCCTGTCGGGATCCGATTCCGCGTGCACGCCGGAGGAGTTGGAGAAGGACCTCGCCCATCCCGGCACGGCATGTCTCGTACTGGTGTCGTCGCGGCTCACGCGCGGGGCGCGCATTCCTCTCGCCGACGCCGTCGCGGCGGCGCACCGGCGCGGGGTCCCCGCGATCATCGACGGGGCCGCGCAGGACTTCCGGATCGGTGAACTCCTGGGCACCGGGGCCGATCTCGTCCTCGTCAGCGGTCAGAAGTACCTGGGCGGCCCGACCGCCGGTCTGGTGCTCGGCCGCGCCGGGGCCGTCCGGGCGGTGCGGGCGCAGGGCAGGGGAATCGGCCGGGCGATGAAGGCGAGCAAGGAGTCGATCGTGGGCACGCTCGCCGCGCTGGAGGCACGGCAGGAGCTGGACGTGTCCGCGTGGGAGCGGCGCCAGGAGGACAAGGTCGCACGCTTCGCCGCCCGCGCGGGCACGCTGCCGGGCCTCACCGCCCACCCCGTCCCCGACCCGACCGGCCTGCCGTTCCCGCGCGCGGCGCTGCGGGTCGACGCGACACGGCCGGGCTCGACGCGCCGGCCCTCGCGGACGCGCTCAAGGCCGGGGACCCGCAGATCTGGCTCTACACGGACCGCCAGGACGAGGGCGAGCTGACCCTGGAACTCGTACCGCTGTCGGACGAGGAGGTCGACGTGGTGCTGAGCACTCTCACCGAGATCGTTGCCGGAGGAACCGGAGAGACCGGAGAAGCGGGAGGAGCCGGAGCGGCCGGCCTCACCGACTGACCAGTGCACCCTCCCGTGCCCGCAGCGTGAAGTCCGCCGTGGCCGGGGCCCCTTGGCGTACGAGGATGCGCTGCGCCTCGGGGTGTCTGCCGGGGGCCGACGCCACCAGGCTGAGGTGGTCCTCGGGCAGGCCCGCCACCGCGTAGCGGCCCCGGTCGTCGGTGAACGTGGAGACCAACTGGCGTCCGCGGCCGTCGAGTACGACGACGGCGGCGCCCCGCAGCGGCTCGTGAGCGGCGTCGCCGACCACGCCGGTCAGCGTGGGGACCGGTTCGCCGAAGTGGTGGCGCTGGGCGGGGAGTGCGGTGGGCACGGGGGTTTCGGCGGCGGGATCGTCGACCGGGGCGGCCTCGTCCCCTGCCGCGCGTCGGTGTCGCGCGTGGTCGAGGGCGAGCAGGGCCAGGCCCGCCACGATCCAGCCGCACAGGACGAGCAGCGGTTTGAGGACCCCGGCCCCGTCGAAGTAGAGCACTCCGCGCAGCGCGTCGACGGCGTTGGCGAGCGGCATCACGGCGTGCACGCCCTGGAAGAACCCCGGCAGCAGCGGGGCGGGCACCGCTCCCCCGCTGGTCGGGATCGACATCACGATGAACAGCGTCATGCCGACCGCGGGCAGGAACTGCCGGGTGAACGGCGCGAGCCCGGAGGCGACCGTGGCGACCGCCGTACTGAGGAGGAAGGCGACGCCGAGGACGGCCGGGTGGGCGTCGAAGTAGCCGAGCCCGACGCCCGCCCCGTATCCGACGAGGCTGAACACGGCGGCGACGGCGGCGATGGCCAGGAGCTTGCGGCGCCGGTCGAGGGCGACGGCGCGCAGCAGGGTCGTGGCGAGGATGTACGCGGGGATGTTCCAGGCGATGGCGAAGTACAGCACCGTCGAGCCGAGCAGGTCCTTCTGCGCGGTGGGCGCGACGTCGCGGACCGTCGGGGCGCCGCCCGTGAGTCCGCTGAACGCGCCGGTGAGCGTCTGTTCCAGGGAGGCGCCGTTGCCCTTGGCGACGTAGAGGACGGGACGGTCCCCGGTGACGTATCCGGCGTAGGCGTCGCGGTCGAGGACCGCCTGGCGTGCCTCGCGTGCGGTGTCGACGGGGGTCACGTCGAAGCCGTCGGGGTACCGCGCGCGCAGCTCGCCCTCGACCCGGTCCGCCGAGCCCGCCACCACCACCTCGACGTGGTGCGGCTTCGGCGCGTGCAGGGCCGGGGCGAAGAAGCAGAGGATGCCGAGGAAGAGGACGGCGGGGAACCAGGCCGCCTCGGCGAAGGCCTTGAGCGCGACGGCCCGCGGTCGCTCGTACTTGTACCGATCGGAACAGGAATCCATGATGGATGGACGATACATGTACCTTCCGGTACGTTCAAAGGGTGGCCCGAACCGTGAACACCGAGAAACGAGCCGAGCTGCTCGGCCAGGTGGTGGAGTACGTGCAGCGGCACGGCCTCGCGCACCTGTCGCTCGCCCCGCTCGCCGTGGAGATCGGCACCACGAAGCGGATGCTGCTCTACTACTTCGGCAGCCGTGAGCAGCTCATCGCGCGCACCCTCGCCGCGAGCCGGCCCGACGCCCACGCGCTGTTCGACCCGGTCGAGGACGTCGAGGCGCTGCGCGGCTCGGCCCGCGCCCTGTGGCAGGCGATCACGGTGGGCGAGCAGGCCGGGCCGATCCGGATGCTGCTCCAGCTGCTGAGCCTGGCGGCGACCGATCCCGAGCAGTACAACGAGCTCGCCCGCGAGACCGTGGCGTTCATGGTCGACCCGATCGCGGACGCGTACGCCCGCCTCGGCCACCCGGAGCCGGCGGCGCGCGAGCGCGCGACGCTGCTCGTGTCCGGGCTGCGCGGACTGTGCCAGGACCGGCTGGTGACGGGCGATGCGGCCCGTACGGACGCGGCGGCCCGACGCCTCATCGAGGCGGCGCTGTCACCCGCGTGACGGAATCCGGTGACCGACCGGTCCGTCCCGCGTGAAGATTCCGGGCACATTTGCGTTAGTGAGCGGGTCTGCGTGTTACTCCGAGGGGCAGAGCGGTCATTCGTGGCCGTGGCGGGTTCGGCAGTGAGCCCGCACCCGCTTCTCGGCCGGAGCCTTCCGGCGCGGGCCGGGGAGTGGGGCTTTCAGCCCGGTTCCGTCGCCACCGGATCCGCCGTCTCCCGGCGCCCGGCGAGCTGCCGCTCCAGCTCGGCGCGGGTGACCGGGTCGAGTTCTTGGGTGCGCGGCCAGGCGATCAGCCGGCGGGCGACCAGCCGGAGCCCGGTGTTGGTGCGCATGGAGATCTCGCGCAGCACGTCCCACGCCTCCGCGGGCCCGATCCCGCCCACCGCGATCACCACCCCGATGGCCTGGTCGACCTCGGCGTGCGAGGTCACGGCCTCCTTCAACTGCTCGACCTGCTCCTCGAGTTCGGCGGACGCGGACCGCTCTGCCCTCTCGCTGGCAGCGTTCGCTGCGCGTCGGCGAGCCGGGAGCATCACGGTGCACCTCCAAGTGCCTTGCCTGGCAAGGGAATCCGAGTGTCGTTGTACCACTCCTGCCCGGCCCCTCGCACCGCAACCGTCCCGTCGCGTATGCGTGGGGCAGATGCCCGGGACGGGCCTCTGTACGGGCCGCCCCCCCTGACTCACGGACTGCCTCAGGTGCGTGCCGGGGCCTGGTCCCCCTCGGTCGGCTGCGCTTCGGCGGACTCGTCCGCACCTGCCTTGCGCAGCGCCGGGATGAGCGTCGCGACGGCGGCGGAGACCAGGGCGACCCCACAGCCGATCATCAGTCCGGTGCGGAATCCGTCCTCGGAGGCGAACGTGTAGCCACCCATGGAGATGGTCATCTGCGCGAGGACCACACCGATCACGGCCGAGCCGATGGTCGTACCGAGCGAGCGCATCAGGGTGTTGAAGCCGTTGGCCGCGGCCGTCTCGGAGAGCGGCACCGAGCCCATGATGAGCGCGGGCATCGCGCCGTAGGCGAGGGCGACACCACTGTTGATCACGACGCCGGCGATCATGATGCCCCAGGCCGTCCCCATGAGCGGCAGTGCGACCCCGTACCCGACGGCGATCACGAGCGCGCCGCTGATGAGCGCGGACTTCGGGCCGCGCGCGTTGATCAGCTTTCCGCCGAGCGGCGAGATGAGCATCATCATGACGCCGCCGGGCGCCATCCACAGACCGGCCGCCAGCATCGACTGGCCCAGGCCGAACCCGGTGGCCTCGGGGAACTGCAGGACCTGCGGCGCGATCAGCATGAACGAGTACATGCCGACACCGATGAGGATCGAGGCGGCGTTGGTGAACAGCACGCGCGGGCGGGCGGTGGTCCGCAGGTCGACCAGCGGGTCACGCGTACGCAACTCGTAGAAGCCCCATACGAGAAGTGCCACGGCGGCGACACCGAAGAGCCCCAACGTGGTGCCCGAGGACCAGCCCCAGTCGGCGCCCTTGGAAATCGCGAGCAGCAGCGAGACAAGACCGATGGCCAGGCCGATCGCCCCAGGAGCGTCGAAGCGCTGCCCCTTGGCGGCCGCCGGGACGTCCGGCACGATCAGAAAGATCATGGCGCCGATGATCGCGGCGAGCACGGCGGCGCCCCAGAACAGCACGCGCCAGTTCGCGTACTGCGCGACCGCGGCGGCGATCGGCAGTCCTATCGCGCCGCCGATCCCCATCGAGGCGCTGACCAGGGCGATGGAACCGCTGAGCTTCTCGGTGGGCACGACATCCCGCAGCAGGGCGATGCCGAGCGGCACCATGCCCATCCCCATCCCCTGCAGCCCGCGCCCGACGATCATCGGCACGACGGACGACGAGAGGGCGCACACCACCGAGCCGATGACCAGCGGCACGGCGCAGACGAGCATCATGCGGCGCTTGCCGATCAGGTCACCGAGGCGGCCGGAGACGGGCACGCACACGCCCGAGACGAGCAGGGTGACCGTGATCACCCAGGCCGCGTTCGAGGCGGACGTGTCCAGGATCCGGGGCAGTTCGGCGATGAGCGGGGTCACCAACGTCTGCATGATCGCGGCGACGGTTCCGGCGAGCGCGAGGGTGGCGACGACGGCGCCCGCCCGGCTGCTCGACTGGGGCGCATCCATGAAGGACTCCTCAATCTCTTCAAACTCTTCAGCATGTGCAACGATGTGCATCGTACACACGATATGCATCGCACATACTCCATGCATGACACACATACGTAACGGCGCGGCGCACGAGCGGGGAAGGACTGCGGACGGCGCGCATGGCCGACGACGCCCTGCGATACGGTCGACCTGGGAGGAAGCACGTACATGGACAAGCCATCGCACCTGGTCGAGTTCGAGCACATGGTGCTCGGCCGGCATCAGCTCGGCAGCGAGAAGCGGCGCCGCGAGGCCGAACGCATGGAGCGCAGCGCCTACATCCTGCTGAGCCGGATCCGGGTCCAGGGCCCGATGTCGATCGGGCAGCTCAGCGAGGCGCTGCTGCTCGACGCGTCCACGCTCAACCGGCAGACGGCAAGCGCGATGCGGGCCGGCCTCCTGGAGCGGATCCCCGATCCCGACGGCGGCATGGCACGCAAGTTCCGGCTCACCGAAGAGGGCGAGCGGCGGCTCGACCACGAGCGCGCGACCCACATCCAGGAACTGGACAAGGTCTTCGAGGACTGGTCGGCCGACGACGTGGAGACCTTCGCCCACTACCTGCAGCGCTTCAACACCAGCATCGAACGGCTCAGCGGTCAGCCCTGGCCGCGCTCCTGAACCACCGCAGGAGAGTCGTCGTGGCTCTTGCGTTCTTCGGCGCGCATCGGTACGCCCCTGCACAGGCCCCGCCAACGGGGTTCGTACGGACGGCAGTTCCGCACAGGACCGGAGGATGCGTGACATGCGATTCCTGTTTCACTACCCGGAGGCGCACGGGCCGGACGCCGACATGCTGGACGCCGGTCCGCTGACGGAAGTGGCCCGCGCTGCCGAACAGTTCGGCTTCTCCGGGCTCTCCTTCAGCGAGCACCCCGCCCCCGGGGCGCGGTGGCTGAACCACGGCGGGCACCAGACGCTCGACCCCTTTGTGGCGCTCTCCCACGCGGCAGCGGTCACCAGCCGCCTGCGCCTCCTCACCTATCTGGCGGTCGCCCCGTACCGCAATCCACTGCTGCTGGCCAAGCAGGCGGCCACGCTCGACCGGCTCTCCGGCGGGCGGCTGATCCTGGGCCTCGGCGCCGGCTACCTGAAGGGCGAGTTCCACGCTCTGGGCGTCGACTTCGAGGAGCGCAACGCACTGTTCGACGAGGTGCTCGACGTGCTGCCGCTGCACTGGAGCGGCGAGCCGTTCAGCTACGCGGGCCGGCACTTCGATGTCCGTGACGTGCAGGCCCTGCCCCGGCCGGCGCAGCGGCCCATCCCCCTGTGGATCGGCGGCAATTCACGGTTGAGCCGGCGCCGGGTCGCGGAGCGGGCGCAGGGCTGGATGCCGATGTCCGGCGGCGCCGAACTGAGCACCACCGCCCGCACCCCGACGCTGGGCCCGCTGCCCGAACTGGCGGGCGCGATAGCGGAGGTGCGCGACGCGAGGGCCGCGGCCGGGCGCGGGGACGACGTCGACGTACTGCACTCGTACCGCGATGACGCCCTCGCGGATCCAACCCTGGACGCGGACCGGCACCGGGAGTCGTTCGCCGCGCTGGAGAAGGCCGGGGTGACATGGACGGCCGTTTCATGTCCCAACCAGTCGGCAGCGGCGACGCTGGAGTTCCTGGAGGCGTTCGGGAGGACGTACGCGGGTTGATGACCGGGCATCGGGAACCCCACGCGTCACCTGTGACGTCTTGATCGCCACAAGCACGCGACCGCGATACCGCACGGAGGCAGGGCCCGACCATGGAAAACGACGTCAGGCCCTACCGGGGCACGCTGTACCGCTTCACCCTCTGGGTGTCGCTGGCCACCGCCGTGCTCGGGTTCGCGATCCTCGCCGGCGCCTTCGCCGCGACCTGGGACGGTTTCGAACACGTCCGGGAGTACGCGGACCGCAACATAGCCAACGAGGACTCCTACTACGCGTACGCGGACGAGAACATGGACCCCATGCGGGCCGTCGGCGCCGTGGCTGCGCCGGTGTTCCTCCTGCTGGCGCTGCTCGTCGTCTCCGTGCTCCACAGCGCGTACGCGGTCGGCGGTTCCCATGCCCGACGCGACGGCGGGCCGCTGTCCGTCGGCGAGTTGTGGCGGCGCACCCGTCCACGCCTGTTCGCCGCCGTCGTGACCAACTTCTTGACCGGCATCTTCGTGGCCGTCGTGGTGTGGGCGGGCTTGTTCCTGTTCATCCTGGTCGACTCGCACGAGGTGCCCGGCGTCGAACCCACGCCCATAGGTGAGACCGCGTCCTGGCAGTACTCGCTGGTGGGTTGGGTGCTGCCGATCGTGATCTGGTCCCTCGGCCCGCTGCTCTGGTTCCGGCTGTCCGGTGCCACGGCCGAGACGGTGCTGGAGCGCCGCAACCCGTTCGTGGCGGTGTACCGCTCCTGGGTGCTGACCCGTCGCGCCCGTCGGCGCACGTTCGGCCTGGGCCTGGTGTGCTGTGCGGCGGCCGTGCTCGCCTTCGTCGTGGTCCTGTACGCGGCCGGTCCCCTGAACCACTACGCCGGGCTCGGCATGCTGTGGCTCAACGACGACAACGTGTGGATGACCGGCGTACTGATGATCATCTTCCCCACGGCGGTGGCCCTGCTCCTGCTGCCGCCGCTGGTCATGCCGCTGGTGTGCGACGGGGTCGCGCGTCTCCACGGGGACATGCGCGCTCGTGAGGAAGAGGAAGCGGGGAACGGGGACGTGCGGCGGCCCGCACGATCCGAGGGCGCAACGCTGCCGTAGAGCGGCCCTTGAGCGCCGACAGCCATACGCCGGAGCCGTACGCGAGATCGTCGAGGCGGCGGGCCACGGTGTAGCGGACGGGGTCGAGCCGGGTGCGCTCCGGGCCACCGCGTCCAAGGGTTTCCAGGGCGACGTCCGTGACCGCCGCGAGGGCCGTCGCCCGGCGTAGGCGGCGCGAGACGAGGCAGCCCACGGCGGTCAGCGGCCACCAGTGGCGGGTGAGCAGCGCCGTGCCCTGGGTGAGCGACGCGAGCGAGCCGAGGGCCGTGAGGCGGGCCGCGTGCGGCAGCGGGTGCGCGATGCCCGTCAGCTTCTGGGCGTTGCGGACGGTGGCGACGGCCGCGAGTCCGCCCGCCACCGGCAGCGACCAGCGGCGCTGCGCGAGCAGGGCGACGAGCAGGGCGGCGCTCCACGGCGCGAGGATCGCGGGGGCGATGTTGTCCGGGTGGCGGCGGGCCAGAGGGTGCGCGCCGGTGCCGTAGACGGCCTTGCGGTGGAACCAGTCGGCGAGTTCCACCCGGTGCTCGTGGGCGGCCTGCACGGCGGGCTCGTAGCGGATGCGTCCGCCGCCCGCGGTCAGCCGCCAGCACAGGTCGACGTCCTCCCCCACGCGCATCCCGGCGTCGAAGCCGTCGGCCTTGGTGAGCGCGTCGGTGCGGGCGAGCATGCAGGCGCTGGGCACCCAGGAGACGGGGGTGCCGGTGCGCACGGCGGCCGGGTGGCGGCCCAGGTCGAGGGAGGAGCGGGTGCTCTCGTAGCGGCCCAGCCAGCGTTCGGCGTCGGGGCCCGGCAGTGCGGTGATCCGGGGCACGGCGAGTACGACGGCCGGGTCGGCGAAGTGGCGCAGCAGGACGTCCACCGTGTCTGTGGCGAGGACGATGTCCGAGTCGATGAAGACCACGTAGGGCGTGGTGACTTCGCGCAGTCCCGCGTTCCGGGCGCCGGCCGGGCCGAGGTTGTCGGCGAGTGTGAGCACGCGCGCGTGGTGGCGCCCGGCTGCTGCGGCGACGGGGGCCGGTTCGTGGGAGGCGTCGTCGACGACGATGACCGGGGCGTCGGGCGTGGTGGCACGGATGCTCGCGAGCGCGCGGTCCAGCTGGTCGGGGCGGTCGCGTACCGGGATGACGTACGTGACCGTGCCGTTCGGGTCGTTCGGGGTGTTCGGTGGCAGTTCGGTGACCAGCGGGTGGGCGAGGCCGGTGGCGAGCAGCCGGTCGGCGAGGAGCGCGCCCGCCCGGTCGCGTACACGCAGGGTGCGCCCGGTCAGCAGTTCACGGGCGCGTGGTGTCAGCCGCAGCAGCCGTGTCGGGTGGCCGCCCAGCAGCGCGCGCCCGCCGTCGAGGACGCGGGTGTGCCGGTCGAGCCCGATGACGTAGCCGTGCGGGAGGGGCATGCGGCTCATGCGGCTCATGCGGCTCCTTGCGGTACGGCGGTCACGAGCCGGCCTCGTGGGTCGGCGCGGCCCGAGGTGACGAGGCGGACGGCGTGGGACACCATCGCCTCGACCAGCGCGCGCCCTTCCTCGGCGGTGGCGCCGGTCGGGTCGCCGAGGACGCCGTTCGGGGAGACGCCGCGTACGCCGTGGGCCATGAGGTGGGGCAGGAGTTCGGGCAGCGGGCGGGTGTCGCCGGGGGTCGCCTCCGAGAGCCGTACGTCGGCCGGGGCGAGGTGCAGCATGACGGAGGTCTCGGTGCGGCCCGCGTGGGCGTCGCCGCCGGGTGGGACGCAGCCGAGCCATGCGACGTCGTGGCCTTCGTACCGGAGTTGGGTGCATGCGCCGTCGAGGGCGGCGACGTTGCCGCCGTGGCCGTTGACGAGGACGACTCGGCCCGCCCACAGGGACAGGGACCGTACCGTCTCGACGAGGACCGTGTGCAGCGCCTCGTGACCGATGGAGAGGGTGCCGGGAAATCCGGCGTGCTCACCGCTCGCACCGTACGCAAGGGTGGGCGCCAAGACGACGTCTTCGTACGGGAGTTGGTGTGCCACACTCCGCGCCACGGCTTCGGCGATCGTGCTGTCCGTGTGGAACGGCAGGTGCGGGCCGTGCTGTTCGGTGGAGCCGACGGGGACCAGGACCAGGGCGCCCTTCGGCAACGTGAGCCAGGTCGCGCGCGCCAGCTCCACCGGTTCAGGCACGCGGGACCCCGATGGTGCGGGTGAAGCCGTCCGGGATCACCAGGTCGTCCGGGCCCAGTTCGTCGACGGAGGCGTGCCCGAGGCCGAGGACCGCGGAGTCGAGGCCGCCGCGCAGGATGTCCAGGACGTTCTCCACGCCCGCCTGCCCGTTCGCCGCCAGGCCCCACAGGTAGGCGCGACCGATGAGGACGGCTCGGGCGCCGAGCGCGAGGGCCTTGGCGACATCGCCGCCGCGCCGCACACCACCGTCGAGGAGTACCTCGATGTCGGCGCCGACCGCTTCGGCGATGGACGGCAGGAGGCGGATGGTGGCGGGCGTGGTGTCGAGGTTGTTGCCGCCGTGGTTGGAGACCGAGATGGCGGTGACGCCGGCGTCGACGGCCCGCTTGGCGTCGTCGACCCTGCTGACACCCTTGAGCAGGAACGGGCCTCCCCACTCCTTGCGCATCCACTCCACGTCGTCCCAGGTGGGCGGGGCCGTCTGCATCCACTCGCCGTAGGCGCCGAAGAAGGTCGGGGCCTGCCCGCCGGGAGCCTGGAGGTTGGGGGTGGTCAGGTCGGGGATCCGGCGGGACCTGGCGAAGGCGAGGAGCCAGCGCGGGTGCGGCAGCACGTCGGGGGCGAACTTCACGGCCGTGCGCAGGTCGATGCGTTCCGGGATCGGCGGGCTGCCCCAGTCCCGGCCGTTGGAGAACGACCAGTCCAGGGTGGCGATGAGCGCCTTCGCGCCGGCCGCCCGGGCGCGCTCCATACGCTGCGTCATGGAGTCGCGGCTGCCCATCCAGTACATCTGGTAGAAGGTGTTCGGATTGGCCTCGGCGACCTCCTCCACGGACCGACTCGCGAACGAGCTGAGACCCATGATCACGCCCCGGTTGGCGGCGGCCCGGGCCACGGCCACCTCGCCGTCGGGGTGGACGGCCTGCACACCGGTCGGCGAGATCAGCACGGGGAACGCGGACTCGACGCCGAGGACGGTCGTCGTCAGGTTCCGATCGGCGTGATGGCCCACTACCCTTGGGGCGAAGCCGAGTTCGGCGAACGCGCCGATGTTGTCGTTGATGGTGCGGCCGCGTTCCGAGCCGGCGACCAGGGCTCCGTAGACGCTGCTCGGCAGGTACTTCTTCGCGCGCCGCTGGGCCTCGGCGACCGTTTCGAACCATGGGTTTCTTGCCATGGGGCGGATTGCTCCTCGTCGGGTGATCGCGTCGTCAGGTGGCGGACGGGCTGAGTCCTGCTACGGGGTTCTCGTCGCAGTCCGACACGGGCGGCCTGCGCATGAGCGGCACGACGACGGGGCCGGTGCGGTGGGAGTGGTCTCCGGACGGCTTCGGGATGGCGGCACCACCCCGCTCGCGCTCCGCGAGGAGTTGCTCCCCGTACCCCTGGACGCACTCCGGGTCGGGGCCGTCCAGCGGCAGGCCGGTGAAGAACTTCGCGGCCATGCAGCCGCCCTTGCAGGTGTCGTAGAACGTGCAGGAGGCGCAGGCCCCGCCCTGTTGGGGCTCGCGCAGCCGGAGGAACAGGTCCGACTCCCGCCACACACCGGCGAAGCCGCCCGCCTCGCGCACACTTCCCGCGAGGAACTCGTCGTGGATGGCGAACGGGCAGGCGTACACGTCCCCGATGGGGTCGATGAGACAGACGACGCGGCCCGCTCCGCACAGGTTCAGGCCCGGCAGTGCCTCACCGTAGGCGGACAGATGGAAGAAAGAGTCGCCGGTGAGGACCTCGCCGTCGTGCGCCACCAGCCAGTCGTACAGCTGGCGTTGCTGGGCGGGGAGCGGGTGCAGTTCGTCCCATACGTCGGCGCCGCGTCCGGAGGGGCGAAGGCGGGTGAGGCGGAGTTGGGCGCCGTACTGGTCGGCGAGCGCCTTGAAGTCGTCCATCTGCGGGATGTTGTGGCGGGTGCAGACGACGGAGAGCTTGAAGTTCTTCATGCCCGCGTCGGACAGATTGCGCATCGCGCGCAGGGCCGTGTCGTACGAACCCGCCCCGCGTACCGCGTCGTTGACGTCGGCCGTGGCTCCGTCGAGGGAGATCTGTACGTCGATGTAGTCGTTGGCGGCGAGGCGCCGGGCGACCTCCGGGGTGATGCGCACGCCGTTGGTGGAGAACTTGACGCCGACGTGGTGGGCGGTGGCGTAGTCGAGCAGCTCGAAGAAGTCCGGGCGCACGGTCGGCTCGCCGCCGCCGATGTTGACGTAGAAGACCTGCATGGCCTCCAGCTCGTCGATGACGGCCTTGGCCTCGGCGGTGGACAGCTCGCGCGGGTCGCGGCGGCCCGAGCTGGACAGGCAGTGGGCGCAGGACAGATTGCAGGCGTAGGTGAGTTCCCAGGTGAGGCAGATCGGCGCGTCGAGGCCGTACTCGAACAGGTCCACCAGTCGTTCACCGGGCTTGGCCGCCACGGGAGTTGAGGTCACGGGGTCGGGCTCCTTTCGACCAGCATCGACGAGCGGGCCAGGACGGCGAGGGCACGCGCGTACCGGACGCTGTCCGCGTCGCCGGCGCCGGCGCTCACGCAGGCGGCGCGTGCGGTGGGCGAGGTCGCGAGCGCCTGGACGACAGCGAGGAGGCCCCGGTCCTTGAGGAAGGACAGTTTGCGTGTGCCGAAGTGGTACAGCAGCGCGCCGAAGGGTTCGGGCCTGACCGACACCTGGGGGTGCAGGTCCCAGGCGCGGTCCAGGTCGAACGTGGAGGGGGCGATCGCGGAGGCGGAGGCCGGGGCGGGAGCCGAGTCGGGGGCGGCGGGCACGATCAGTACACGCCGCACATGCCGTCGATCGAGACCTCTTCGACCAGGTCGTCGGCCTCGATGAGGGGTTCGTCGGTCGCAGCGGCGGAGGCGGTGGAGGCGGCGGACGCCTCGGGGGCAGCAGTGGCTTCGAGCTGCTCGTTCATGCGGAACTCCCTGATACCGGTGGGTGGTTGAGGGTGTGCGCGAACGGGTTCGAGAGTATTGGCATGCGATGCCAAAAGAAAGGGTGCGGGCGCCGCCGAGGGTCTTGCGCGCCGGTGTCCCGGCGGGATTGGATCCGGCCCCATGGTTCCGATATCGCCTGCCCGCCCCGACGTGCTGGTCGTCGGTGCCGGTGGTTCGGGTGCCGTGCTGGCGGCGCGGCTCAGCGAGGACGCCGACCGGAACGTGCTGCTGGTGGAGGCCGGTTCGGTGTCCGCGGCCTTCGATCCGGCTCTGCTCGACGCACGCCTCGTACCCGGCGCCCTGCCGGACCACCCCGCCACCCGCTCCCATGCCGTACGGCTCGCTCCGCAGCAGCCGTGGTCCGTGCCGCGCGGGCGGGTGCTGGGCGGCTCCACGACGATCAACGGCGGGTACTTCGTCCGGGCCCGGCGCGCGGACTTCGACCGGTGGGCCGGGGCCGGGAACCCCGCCTGGGCGTACGAACGGGTGCTGCCGTTGCTGCGCGCCCTGGAGGACGATCTCGACTTCGGCCGCAGTGAGGTGCACGGGGACAGTGGGCCGATGCCCGTCACGCGCGGACAGCTGACCCACCCCGCCGCCGTGGCCTTCCGCGAGGCCGCCCGGGTACTGGGATTCGCCGCCGAGCCCGACAAGAACGACCAGGGCCCACCCGGCTTCGGCCCCGTACCGTCGAACTCCGTCGACGGCGCGCGGTGGAACACCGGGCTCGCCTACCTGCCGGCGCCGGTCCTGGCGCGACCCAACCTCACTGTGGTGGGCGACTGTTCGGTACGGCGGGTGGTGGTCCAGCGCGGGCGCGCCACGGGGGTCGTGATCGAGCGTGACGGGGCGCGGGAAACGCTCGACGCCGGGTGCGTGGTGCTGTGCGCGGGTGCGCTCGTCACGCCCCACCTGCTCCTGCTCTCCGGGATCGGCCCGCGCACGGATCTCGAACGGGCCGGGGTACCCGTCGTCCGCGACGTGCCCGCGGTCGGTGCCCGCCTCTCCGACCATCCGCAACTGGTCCTGGACTGGCAGCCACGGGACGACCTCGACCCGCCTACCACCAGCTGGCTCGGGGGCTGTCTGCACCTCAACTACCCCGGCGGGTCACTGGGTTGCCCCGGAGACATCGAGATCCTCCAGTCACTGGTCCCGATGGCCGGGCTCGTCGGCGGGACCGCCCGGGTGCCGGGCGCTCCGCACTCGTTCCTCACCTCCGTCCAAACGCCGCGCCCCACCGGCCGACTCCGGCTGCTCTCCGCCGATCCGGAGGTACCGCCCGCCGTCGACTACGACTATCTGCGCGACGGCGAGGTCCTGCGCCGCCTGCGCACGGCCGTCCGCGTCACGGCCGAGCTGCTGGACACCGCGGCCTTCACCAAGGCCTCCATCGGCGGTCTGCTCGCTCCCGGGCCCGACGTCCTCGCCGACGACCGCGCGCTGAACGCATGGATCCGCGACCACCTCGGCACGGCCCAACACACCTGCGGCACCGTCCCGATGGGCCCCGCCGTCGACCAGTTCGGGCGTGTGCACGGGATACGCGGGCTGCGGGTCGCGGACACGTCCATGCTGCCGGACACACCGCACCGTGGCCCGGCCGCGACCGCCGTACTGATCGGCGAGGTGATCGCCGACGCGATGCGGCGCGAGCTGCCCTGAGGCGCCGAGCACACGGTTCAAGCCCCGCCGAGCCCGTCCTCCAGGCGTCGGATCGCCGTGTCGAGCAGCTCGCTCAACTCCGCCTCCGGCACCGCGAGCCAGTGCTCGTAGGCCGTGACCGCCGCGGCCAGGAGCGTGTGACCGAAGAGCCGAGGGATCGCGTCGGAAGCGGCGAGGCCGAGGCGCCGGGCCGCGAAGTCCGTCACGATGGCGCGCCACGACCTGTACCGCAGGGTGGCGTCGGCCTGGAGGGTGGGCACGGTCAGGATCAGCTGCATGCGCTGCCGGTGCCAGGGCACGACGGTGGCGTCGAACCGGTTGAAGTCGACGACGGCCGCGCGCAGCGCCGTCATGATCGGGACATTCGGGCCGGTGGCATTCAACAGCTCGCGGAACCCGGCCAGTTGCTGCTCGAAGTCGCCCCACACCAGGTCGTTCTTCGACGCGAAGTAGCGGAAGAAGGTCCGCCGCGCGATGCCCGCCGCGCCCGCGATGTCATCGACGGTCGTCGCGTCGAAGCCCTGCCGGGCGAAGAGTTCGAAGCCGATCCGTTCGAGGTCGGGCCGGGTCGTGGCACGCGGGCGGCCGCCCCTGGGCGCACGGACGACCGGTTCGGCCGTGCTGCTCGTCGGCGACTCCACATCCGCTCCTTCGTCCGGGGCAACAAGATACTGCCGCCCCTGGACGTAGGAGGGCGTGGAGTACGTCGTCGTCGAGTACGAATGAGCCGCCGCCACTCCCCCGACGGCCGTCAGACCGCCATGCCGTACACGATGGTGAAGACGGTGCCGAGCGAGCCGATGATGAACACCCCGGTGAGCCCGGCGATGATCAGGCCCTTGCCCTGTTCGGCGCTGAACGTGTCGCGCAGCGCGGTCGCACCGATGCGCTGCTTCGCGGCGCCCCAGATCGCGACGCCGAGGCAGAGCAGGATCGCGACGGCCATGACGACCTGGATCATCGTCTTCGCCTCGGTGCCCAGGGCACCGAACGGGCCCCAGTCAGGGGCGATGCCCCCGATGATCGTGGTGATGTCGCCCTTTTCCGCGGCGAGCAGCATGTCGAGTCCTCCGTGGGGGTGCTTACGGTCGCCCACCCGCCGGTGGGCACGGCCTGCTCCCCATGGTGTCCTCCATGGTGCGTTTTCGGGGCCGGTTCCACGCTACGGCGCCAAGCCGATCGGATGCGGTCCCCCGGACCGGGATCGCGCCGGCGATCCCGAACCAGAGGACGGGCTCCGATCACGGTCCAGCGGGTCCGCAGGCACATGCCGACGCCTCGCCACCCGGTCCAGTGGAATGCTCTTCTTCTGGATATCCGGCCGCGATAGGGAACATGGCGTATTGATCCGCTGCAAGTGCCGTAGCTGTTGGCCGAATGACCCCGGCAGTTCTTTGGTCGGCGTTGACGCTTGATGTGGCGCGAGATATACCCCTAGTAATTCGCACCAGAACAGCACAATGATCGGCTTCCCGCCGAGCCTTGGAGCCGACGGGAAACCGACACAGGCAGGTGTAATTGCCCTGCAACCAGTGCCGCGAAAAAAGCAACGGGGGACGGATACATGCTGCGCATCACCGCCGACATATTCTCGGGCCGACCCAATCCGGTGGCCGACGTCACCGACGAGAACGAAGTGCAGGCGCTGCTCCGCGAGGTGGACGGCAACAGGAACCTGTTCACCAGTGAACCGCCCGCCACGGGCGACCTCGGAGTCCGGGGATTCTCGATCGAACCGCTCAACGACGAGATCGGAAGCGACTTCGGCGCCGAACCGAGGCTGTATCTGCCCGTCGGCCCGCAGGCTCGCGGTGGCCGTGCGGCCGAGATCGGCGAGCGACTCGTGACGTTGATGGAGCGTGGCCAGGCCGCCGCCTCCCGCGAACCCGCACAGCCGCTGGACCAGACCCTGCGCGACTACCTGATCCCGCAGCTGTCGTCCGCCACCCGGCTCAGCGTCATGGACGGCGCCTCGACCACGGAGGCGGAGCCCACGCCGGAAGAGACAACTCCGGCAGCCACCTGCACCATCGAGCTCGGAGCGTTCAACCCGGGATTCTGGAACAACGACTCCACCGTCCGACTCAGCAACAATTGCTACAACTACGCGAGCAACTGGCGTACCAATACGTTCGCCCAGCCGGGCCGTGGTTGCGGCAGCATGTACAAAGCCATCACCACTGCCGAAATGATCCGTGCGTCCCTGTGCGACGGAATGCACCACCGGTTCAACTGCTTCCCGGACTCCGAAAAGCCGCGCTACCTGGTCGCGTTGGTCATCGCTCCCGGCGTCGACTTCCACTGGTACCGCAAGCAGAAGGAAGGGTTCTGGGGACACAAGCCCGGAGGCACCGCCGCCAAGAACACGGACAACAGCAACAACGTCATCTACAACCCGGAGACCGCCAACCGTGGCCCGTACACGGTATTCTGCGGCTACTTCTACGGCTGCAATTCGCAACGCCAGAGGATCAGGTAGCGGGTGGACGTCGAGATCGATCTCTACAGCGGGCGGCGTAATCCGGTGTTCGGTCTCGCCCCGGAAGCCGGGGACGCGCTGGTGGCCCGGATCGCCGCCCTGCCACCGGCGCCTCCCGGTGCCGCGCCGCTCGAGGGCCTCGGCTACCGGGGACTGCGCATCACCGGCGACCCGGCGGCCGACTTCACCGAGATCGTGGTGTCCGGTGGAGTGGTCGTCGTCCGGGACCGCAGCGGCACACAGCGGCTGCTCCACGACGAGGGGCGCTCGGTGGAACGCTCGCTGGCCGACCTCGCCGCCACCCGGGTCCCTCCCGCCGACATGGCGCTGCTGCGCCGCGGGTTGAACGGCTGACCGGCGCGGCGGCGCCAGGACCACACCACCCGGACCACGCCCTCCGGGTCCACTGCATTTCTGCATTTCCCGGCATTTCCCAGGCTGAACGAAGGACTTGACGTCATGTCATCACAGAGCGGGGACCCGACAACCGGATCGGCCGAATTCTTCGTCTCGAGCGGCCAGGAGCAGGAGGAAGGCGCGGAACAGGCCGCCACGGAGCCCACCATGACCAGCGGCGCCGAGGAACTGCCGGTGTCCGCAGAGCACGAGACCTCCGAAACGCAGGAGGGCGCGGCGGCGGCCGTCGCCCGGTACCGCCCGGCAAGTGGCCGGTACCGCAGCAGTGGCGGCAGCTTCCAGCTCGAACTGCGCGTCGACGTCGACAGCACGCGCAGCGGATCCAAGGTCCTGCGCAAGGTCAGCGGCGACTTCTTCACCGTCACCGGCGGCACGACCGCGTACTTCGGGTCGTTCACCGTGCACGGTCCGACCGTCACATGGTCGGCGACACAGGTCGTGATCAAGGGGCTCGGCAGCTACACGTGGCAGGCCGGGGCCCCGGTCGTGCGGGTCACCATCCCGCGGCGCCTGGTCGGGCAGCCGCCCGCCGCCGCCACCGTGCAGTTCCTCACGGTGGCCGGCCAAGCGGGCGCGAGCTACCTGTGCCCGTACATCTCCCCGTACTTCCGCGCTCTCACGTGGGAACAGGACTCGGTGGCCGGCAAGATACCGTTCCTCGCCTACAACACCGGTTCGCTGCCGCGGCCACCGGGCAGTCCCGCCCGCTCGCTGAGTGTTCCCGGGGCGTACGCCGAGGCCGGTATCCAGCTGCTGGTGTCGGGCGCCGCGAACGTCGTCGCCGACAGCCCCAATGGCTGGACCGACTCCGAGCTGCACAGCGCCATGCAGACCAACTTCAGCCAGTGGCGGAACGTCCCGCAGTGGAAGGTGTGGCTCTTCGTGGCCGGCGCCTACGAGGGCCTGGCGGGAGTGCGCGGCATCATGTTCGACGCCGCCGACTCCTTCCAGCGGCAGGGCTGCGCGGTCTTCTACGACATGATCAAGGGCGCCGACCCGGAAACGCAGCGCGCCCAGCTCCGCACGTACGTGCACGAGCTCGGACACTCCTTCAACCTGCTGCACTCCTGGCAGAAGAACCTGGCCCGGCCGCCGGCCCCGCTCGGCCCGAAGGGCGGCTTCGGTGATCTGTCGTGGATGAACTATCCGCAGAACTACCAGTCGGCGTCAGGACCCACCGGGACCGCCGCGTACTGGAGCGACTTCCCGTTCCAGTTCACCGACAACGAGCTGATCCATCTGCGGCACGGCTACTACCGCAACGTCATCATGGGCGCCAACGCGTTCGCGACCGGCGCCGCCGACATCGAGCCCGAACTCTTCGACGAACCGCTCGCCGACGAATCGGGCCTCCGCCTCGGCCTGCGGGGCGCCAAGAGCGGCTTCGCGTTCGGTGAACCGGTCGTCGTGGAACTGAAGTTGGAGACCACGGACCTGCGCGGCCGCTCCACCCACGGCCACCTCCACCCGGACGACGAGCTCGTCAACATCGCCATCCGGCAGCCCTCCGGCCGCACCGTCCTGTACCGACCGCTGCGGGTGCGGTGCGTCGACCACGACGAGACCGTGCGCCTGGACACCGACCGCCCGGCGGTCTACGCCAGCGCCTACATCGGCTACGGCCGCGACGGGCACTACTTCCAGCAGCCGGGCACCTACCAGCTGCGCGCCTCCTACCAGGCCTCAGACGGCTCCCGGATCGTCTCGCCGGTGCTGCGCATCGCCGTACGGCACCCCGTCACCGCCGCCGACTCCGAGCTCGCCGAGCTGATGATGGGCGAGGAGCAGGGCAAACTGCTCGTGCTGCGTGGTTCCGACTCGCCGTCGCTGCGCTCCGGCAACGACGCGCTCCAAGAGGTCATCGAGCGGCACGCCAACCACCCCTTCTCGGTGTACGCGCGCCTCGCGAAGGGGCTCAACGCCGAGCACGAGTTCAAGAGCCTGAAGGCCGACAAGACCGGCCTTGCGGTACGTGCTCCGGACACCAAGGCCGCGATCGACCAGCTCGCTCCGGTCGTGAAGGCCTCCCAGCAGGGCAAGGGCGTGGACAACCTCACCCTGAACCTGGCCACCCGCAGGCTGGCGCGCGCGTACGCCCGCCAGGGCGATCTGGAGGAGGCCGGCACGATCCTCGACCGCCTGGTGCGGCACTTCGACACCTCGGCGTTCAACCCGCACGTCGTGGAGGCCGTGCGCGCACAGGCGGACTCCACCAAGGCCAAGCTCATGTCCGACTTCGGTCCTGCCTGAGCCATCGGCGCGGGCCGCTCACGGTTGTCGTCCACCCGTGAGCGGCCCGCGCACGGGTGCGGGGACAGTACGGAAGGAGCCCGTCGTGCTTGATCTCGTGCTGTACGGGCCCGAGGGCCCGCAGCCCGTCGGCCGTCCGGCCCCGATCCGGGTCGAGGTGCGGAACACGGGTGCGCGGGAGGTGTGGATCGCGGGGGTGCTCGACGGGTCCGAAGCCGGTCTGCGCCATCCGCACTACCTGCCGTCCGTCACCCTCCTCGACAGCGGGCGGACCGTAGCCGGACCGGGCCCCGCCGAAGATCCGCTCGTCGGGCCGCTGCGGTCGCAAGACCTACGGCGACTGGCACCGGGTTCGTCCTTCGACCCCACGGCCGGAGCGGGCTGTCTGCCCCTGCTCACGTTCGCGAATTTCGCGCCCGAGACCCCTGGCCGCTACGGCTATGCGCTGACGCTCTCCACCGAGGCCCGGCGTGACGAGGAGTGGCTGGGCGCTTTCGGGCTGCCGTCCGGGACGGAGCGGAAGGTGCTCCTCGATCTGGTCGCGCAGGTGCCACGGGTCACGGTGACGGCACCTTTGCTGGTGGTGGAGTTCCGCCGCGGGTGAAGCTGTTCTGCACGGAGGCGCAGGCGCGCCGCGTGGACCGATGCCTTCAACTCTTCGGCGGTTACAGCTATATACGCGAGTACCAGCGAGGTCATGAAGACCATCATCGCGAAGTCGCTGAACGTGTGAGGGAGTTGACGAGTTGACGGACGACGACAACCAGGACTTCGGTGGCCGCAAGGGCGCCGCACTCGTCGCGGGCGGCACCGGCGGCATCGGCGCGGCGACCGTCCGCACGCTGGCCCGGCGCGGCAGCGCGGTGCTGTTCACGTACCGCTCGAACGCGGAGTCCGCCGATGCCCTCACCGCCGAACTCCGCGCGGAGGGCACCCAGGTGGAGTCTGTACGGGCGGACCTGACGGACGAGGACGAGGCCGCCTCGGCGATCCGCTCGACGCTGGACCGGTTCGGCGCGCTGCACACGCTCGTGTACGCGGCGGGCCCGCACGTCCCGATGGTGCACCTGAGCAAGGTCCCGCCGTCCCAGTACCGCCACCAGCTGCACGCCGACACCCTGGCCTTCTACAACCTGATCCACCCGGCACTCGACGCCCTCCGCGCGACCGCCGGCAGCGTCGTCGCGGTCACCACCGCGGCCACCCACCGCTACCCGGTCCGCGACGGCCTGTCCTCCGGCACGAAGGGCGCGGTGGAGGCAGTCGTCCGCGCCCTCGCGGCCGAGGAAGGCCGCTACGGGGTCCGCTTCAACTGCGTGGGCCCCGGCATGCTCACGGACGGCATCGCCGCCCGCCTCATCGAGACCGGCGAACTCGACGACGCCGCCCTCCAGGTGACCCGCCGCAACATCCCCCTGCGCCGCTTCGGCACCGCCCAGGACATCGCGGAGGCGGTGACCTTCCTGGCATCGGACCGCGCCGGCTTCATCACGGGCCAGCACCTGTCGGTGGACGGCGGCTACACGGTCTGAAACCGGGATGCGTCACCCCACGCGCGAACCGCATACTCTCCGCATGCGATCTTCCGAGCCCTCCCGCGCGGTGGGCGCGGCCAGGGC
Organism: Streptomyces sp. UC4497; assembly: GCF_054871485.1. NCBI lineage: Bacteria > Bacillati > Actinomycetota > Actinomycetes > Kitasatosporales > Streptomycetaceae > Streptomyces > Streptomyces sp. UC4497. The sequence continues at coordinate 26,001 of NZ_JBTYHB010000025.1, forward strand.
CGTCGCGGCGTCACTGGCACTGGGCGTCACCGACGTGACGGTGCTGCACGACTCGAACAAGCTCACCCTGCGGCTGCTGCCGTGTGACGTGCTCGCCCGGGTCGCGCCGGTCGACGATCAGATCGCGGAGTTCGAGGTCGGGCTGGCGCAGAAGCTGGCCGAAGCCGGGTGTCCGGTGGCCGCGCTCGACCCTCGGGTGGAGCCACGTACGTACGAGCGGGACGGGTTCGTCGTCACGTTGTGGACCTACTACGAATCCGTGGCACCGCACGATGTCCCACCCGTCGATTACGCCCACGCGCTCGCGCGGCTGCATGCCGGCATGCGCAAGGTCGAGGCCAGGACTCCGCACTTCACGGATCGCGTCGCGCACGCGCAGCGGTTGTTGGCGGACCGGGAACGTACGCCGGAACTCGCCGCCTCGGACCGGGAGTTGCTGCGCGATGCGTTGCGTGGCGCGGTGCGGGCGATCGACGAGCGCGGTGGTGGCGAGCAGCTGTTGCACGGGGAGCCGCATCCCGGGAACGTGCTCGCCACCCGGAACGGGCCAATCTTCATCGACCTGGAAACCTGTTGCCGGGGGCCCGTCGAACTCGACCTCGCCCATGCGCCCGAGGACGTCGCCGCGCATTATCCGGGGGTCGATGAGGAGTTGCTGAGGGTGTGCCGGTTGCTCGTGCTGGCCGTCGTCACCACCTGGCGTTGGGATCGGTACGACCAGTATCCGGGCGGACGCGACATGGGTCTGGAGTGGCTCGGCCGGATCCGCGCGACGCTCGGCTGATCACGGGCGTGGAGCGCCGCCCCGTTCCCTCTCCACCTCACGCATGCTGGGGCGATGACCGACTCCCCCTTGCCCGGAGGCTCCATCAACGCCGTCGTACGCGTCGGCGACACGGTGCGCCGCCCCGCGTCCCCGGAGTTCACACGTGACCTGTTGCGATGGTTCGAGGTACGGGGCTGGGACGGCGCTCCCCGGCATCACGGCTCCGACGACGAGGGCCGCGATGTCCTCGACTTCTTGGACGGCCACGTCGCATGGGAGCCACGACAGCCGGCGGCCGTCACCTCGGACGAGAGCCTGGTCGCGCTGGCCCGGCTGGTGCGCGCGTTCCACGACCTCACGGCCGGTACGGAGTTGGCCGGCGCCGAGGAGGTCGTGTGCCATAACGACCTGGCGCCCAAGAACACGGTCTACCGCCCGGTCGACGGCGTGCTGAGGCCGGTGGCGTTCATCGACTGGGATCTCGCGGCGCCGGGCAGGCGGATCCACGACGTCGCCCACGTCTGCTGGCAGTACCTCGGCCTCGGTCCTTCGGTGACCGACACCGAGGACGCGGCCCGGCGCATGCGGTTGATCGCCGACGCCTACGGGCTGGCCGACCGGAGCGAACTTGTGGCGACGGTGTTGTGGTGGCAGGACCGCTGTTGGCGCGGCATTCAGGCAGGGGCCGATAGCGGTGATGCCGTCATGATGCGTCTGCGTGACAGCGGGGTGGTCGGCGAGGTGCGTGGGGCGTGCGAGTGGGTGTGTGAGCGGCGGGGTGAGTTGGAGCGGGTGTTGGGGTGATGCGTTCGCCGGCTGTCGGTGCCAACAGGGCGTCGCTTATTGACAGTTGATGCGTACGGTCTGACACTCGTGGCGACCGCGAAGACAGTTTCGCTATAGCGAAAATCCGCAGGTGGCACCGGGAGTGATTCGATGAAGCTCGATCTGCTCTACGAGTTCCAGCCGAAGATCGGCCCCTCGGCCGAGCCGTTCCCGCTCGGGCAGAAGCGGGCCGAGCAGCAGACGTACGCCGAGGCGATCGAAGAGATCAAGTTCGCCGACCGGCTCGGCTTCCAGACCGCGTGGGTGGTCGAGCACCACTTCCGCAAGGGCCGGTCCGCGTCCCCGTCCAACGAGACCATCCTCGGGGCGCTGTCCCAGGTCACCGAGAACATCCGGCTCGGCTTCGGCGTGGTCCTGCTCCCCTCCGGGTTCCAGCATCCGGTGCGCGTCGCCGAGAAGGTCGCCACCGTCGACGTGCTCAGCGGCGGCCGCGTGGAGTGGGGCTCCGGCCGCTCGACTCCCAACGAACAGCTCGCGTTCAACGTCCCGGCCGACGACCGCTCCCGGGACATGTGGCGGGAGGCCTTCGAGTTCGTCATCGCCGCCTGGACGCACGAGAAGCTGAAGTGGAAGTCCGAGACGATCGACTTCCCCGAGCGCTTCATCACCCCGCGCCCCTTCCAGGACCCGCACCCGCCGGCCTGGCTCGCCGCCGCCAGCTCCCAATCCGCCCACAACGCCGGGAAGTTGGGCCTCGGCCTACTGTCGTTCGCGCTGATGCAGCCGGTGGAGAAGATGGCCGAGCAGATCGCCGTGTACCGCGCGGGCCAGGCCGAGTGCGTCGAGCCGCTGCCCCGGGCCACCAACGACCGGGTCGGCGCCTACACCCTCGTGCACTGCACGGACGACCCCGAGGAGGCCGCACGCTACGGGCTGTGGGAGTCGGTGAAGTGGTGGTACCAGAACCTCGCCGAGTTCACCCTCGAATGGGAGCTGGCGCATCTGCCCGAGGAGGAGAAGGAGAAGGCGTTCCCACTGCTGCGGCCCACCATGCGGGGCGAGATCGACCTCGCGAAGTACACCGAGCAGGACATGATCATCGTAGGGACGCCCGAGGAGTGCCTCGAGAAGATCCTGCGGTACGAACAGGCCGGTGTCGACCAGCTGTTGTGCTACACGCAGTTCGGCACGCTGCCGCACGAGAAGGTGATGCGCAGCCTCGAACTGCTCGGCACCCGGGTCATCCCGGAGCTGGAGCGGCGGGGCCATCGGGTCGACTACGAGGCCCTCTTCGGCGGCGCGTGACCGCCTGCTGCCACAAGCGGGAAACGTGCCGTATCAGGCGGGGAACCGGCCACGCGTCTGCTTGGTGACGACGGTGGCGCACGCCTTGACGGCCTCGGCGACGCGGACGACCTCCGTACCGCCGAGACCTGGCGAGAACCCGGACGCCGTGATCGCGACGAGCACCCGCCCGTCGGCGTCGAACACCGGCGCCGACGCCATGCCGAGGTCGTACTCCCGCTCGGGATCGACCACCGGCAGGTCGTAGTCGTTGTCGAACGACGCCGTCCACGTCCAGGTGTCGCGGTCCCGCTGCCGCCCCCGATCGGCCCGCCCCTCGCCGGGCGCTGACGCATCGGGCACCGGCACACCGGCCACCGACGGCGCGAGGCCGAGCGCGTACCCTCGGCCCCGCACCGCCGAGAGCGCGAGCTCGACCCGGTCGCGGTCCACCGCTTCCGGGGCGCGCGCCAGCCACGACTCCACCTCCGCAGGAGGCGCCCACGCCATGAACACGAGGCCGAGCGGCGGCACGAGCGGCACCCGCTCCCCCTCCCGGAATCCGGGCCCGTACCGCGACCCCGTCCCGCCCACGGCGACCGACACGATCTCGGTGGGCGTGCCCGCGCTCACCACCACGTCGGCCTCGAGCTCGGCGGCGAGCGGTCCGATGCGCTCGGTGGCGGCCCGGATCGCGGGATGCTGCTCAAGGGCGGCCATGCCCGCGCTCACCAGGGCGGGGCCGAGTCCGTAGGTCCGCCGGGCCGGGTGCCGGGTCAGATAGCCACTCTCCTCCAGGACGGCGAGGACCGCGTGGGCGGAGCCGAGGCTGCTCCCGGTGCGCCGGGCGATGTCGGAGATCGTGAACTGTTCACCGCGGTGCGACACCAGCAGGTCGATGATCTTCAGCGCCTTCGCGGCGGCGGGCGCCGGTCGCGCCATCACGTCCTCCTCCGGAGATCGGTGCGGGCAGCCGTCAACGTACCTCACCTGTAAGGGATTTCGTCCCGACGAAGAATTTTTCACGGAGCCGATCGACGCACACCACGACATCGATACACACCATGAAGGGACCCCGCCCGTGACGTCCACCGACCCCACTCCCGTCCCTCGCCGGCCCGACCCTCTCCGGGCGGCCGAGGCCGCGCTCGTGAGGCGCGACGGTACGCCGCCGGGCGCGCCCGCCTCGTACACCTGGGAGTTGCCGCCGATCAGGAGATCCACCCTGGCGACGCCGTCCGAACTCGCCGAGCGCCGCGCGTCGATGGGCTCTCCGCCCCGTCCGACACATCCCGGTGTGGGCATCGACGACGTGCGGTACGGGGACGTGCCCTGCGTGGTGTGTGCGCCGCCCCGACCGCGCGGCACCGTGCTGTACCTGCACGGCGGCGGCTACCGGCTGGGATCCGCTGCGCTGTTCACGGCGTTCGCGGCGCGGCTCGCCGCAGCGACGGGCGCCCGGGTGGTGGCCGCGGACTACCGGCTCGCGCCCGAACACCCCTTCCCCGCGGCGCCACACGACGCGGCGCGGGTGTACGAGCGGCTGCTGTCCGAGTGCGACGTCCCGCCCGTGGTGCTGGGCGACTCGGCGGGCGGTGGTCTTGGGGCTGCGCTCGTGGTGGCGTGCGCGCGCTCCGGCGTGGCCGTCCCGAGCGGGCTCGTGCTGCTGTCGGCGTGGCTCGATCTGCGCTGTACGGCGGGGAGTTACCGCTCGCGGGCCACCACGGACCAGCTGTTCTCCCACGAAGCGGCCAGGCAGGCCGCGGACCAGTACCTTCAGGGGCATCCGGCGGACGATCCGCTGGCCTCCCCGCTGCTCGGCGACCTCCGCGCGTTCCCTCCGACGTTGCTGTGCGCGAGCACGGACGAGGTGCTGCTCGACGACTCCGTGGCGTTCGCCGCGGCGCTCGCCCGGGCCGGGGTGGCGACGTCCGCCTCGTACGTTCCCGGCGTGCCGCACGCATGGCCGAGCGTCTTCCCGGATCTGCCGGCGTCGGCGCAGGCACTCGACGTCGTCGCACGGTTCGTCCGCCCCCTGCTGGTGAAGGAGCCGACATGACCGGCATCCGACGGCGGTGCGACCTCCGGGCTCACACCCCGGCCACCACGTCCCGCAACGCCTCCCCCAACGGCAGCTCCACTCGCACACCCCAGCGGTCGCCGCGGGTGGGCTGGTTGTTGACGATCAGGACCGGGGTTCCGGCGTCCGCGGCCTGGCGTACGAAGCGGAGGCCGGACATGACGGTCAGCGAGGAGCCAAGGACGAGGAGCGAGGTGGCTCCGGCGACGAGTTCCCGGCAGGCGGTGACCCGCTCGGGCGGCACGTTCTCGCCGAAGAAGACGACGTCCGGCTTGAGCACCCCGACGCCGCACGCCGCGCACGGCACGACCCGGAAGTCGCGCACGGCCTCGTCGGGCAGGTCCACGTCGCCGTCCGGATTGACCCGCGCGGAGCGGTGCCGTTCAGCCTCGGCCTCGAAGCGCGGGTTGGCCTCGCGCAGTCGCCGGTCGACTTCCGCGCGGGTGGTGAAGGCGCGGCAGTGCAGGCAGAGCACCCGGCTCAGGCTGCCGTGCAGTTCGATGACGTCGGGGGCGCCTGCGGCCTGCTGCAGTCCGTCGACGTTCTGCGTGATCACGCCGGTGACCAGGCCCGCCTCGGCGAGCTCGGCCACGGCGAGGTGTCCGGCGTTGGGCCGGGCCCGGATCATGGCCCGCCAGCCCAGCTGACTGCGCGCCCAGTACCGCTGCCGGGCCTGCTCGCCGCCGATGAATTCCTGGTACGTCATGGGGGTGTGCTGCCGCAGCGAACCGTGCTCCCCGCGGTAGTCCGGGATGCCCGACTCGGTGGAGAGCCCGGCTCCGCTCAGCACGACGACCCCACCCGCGCGCACGGCGTCGACGACGGGTGCCAGGTCGGTGGTGGCGGGCGGCAGGTCGCCGGACGGTTCCCAGGTCAGAGTCGGTCGGGTACGCATGCGAGCCAGCTTACGTACGCGCCCGCCGGCGTGCTGCCCCTTCCCGCCTGTGGCTCGCGCGGTCGGCGGCTGCGGGCTTGAGCGGGCCCCGCACGGAAAGGTCTACTCCCCGCGGGGAAAGGTCACCTTCGTGAGGTCTTGGGAGACCTGCCACACACGCTCCGCCTCCTCCGTTCCACGAAGGCGCGAGTAGAGCTTCTGCTCCGCGGGCGGGCCGCCCATGTGCCCGATTCCGCGCGGCCCGTAGAACCGGCCGCGTTCGGCGTCGGGGGACGTGGCGGCGTACAGGGCCGGGAGCTGCGCACTGTGGACCGTCCCGACGACGATGCCGCGGGCGGACAGCGCCCGGATCAGGCGTACGCCCATGGTGTCCTTGGCGCGGCCGACCTCGGGACGCGCGGCGAGCAGGTTCGTCGGGGCGACGCCGGGGTGGGAGAGGTTGCTGGTGATGCCCCAGCCATGGGCGCGGCTGCGCCGGTCGAGTTCGAGGCCGAAGAGACCGAACGCGATCTTCGACTGGCTGTAGGCCTTCATGCCGTCATAGGAGCGTTCCCAGTTGAGGTCGTCCCAGTTGATGGCGCCTTGGTTGGCCGCGACGCTGACCTGCGACGTCACTCGTGCGCGGCCGGCGCGCAGCAGCGGCAGCAGGTGGGCGACCAGGGCGAAGTGGCCGAGGTGGTTGGTGCCGAATTGCAGCTCGAAACCGTCGGCGGTCGTCTGTCGGTCGGGTGGGGTCATGACGCCGGCGTTGTTGATGAGCAGGTGGATCGGCCGGTCCTGTGCCCGCAGGGTTTCGCCGAGGGCCGCGACGGAGTCGAGCGAGGACAGGTCGAGTTCGTCGAGCGACACGTTCGCGTGCGGCGCCTTCTCGCGGATCCTGGCGAGCGCGGCCTCGCCCTTGCGCGGATTGCGTACGGGCAGCAGCACTTCGGCCCCGGCCGCGGCGAGCCTCGTGGCGAGGCCGAGCCCGATGCCGTCGCTCGCTCCGGTGACAACGGCGCGCTTGCCGGACAGGTCGGGGACGGTGATGTCGATGGGTTTGCGTGGCATGCCCAGAGCTTCGACCGGCGCCGAGGCGACGGCAACCGGTGAAGGGGGGATCGACAATCCGTGGTTACCGCGCCGCGCGGGCGGTAGAAAGGGACGTCAGGACAGGCGCGGACGGCGATGCGTACGGCGATGGAGGCACGGGTGATCGACAGGGCCGGCCTCGCGGAGTTCCTCCGGCGCCGCCGGGAGTCGCTGCAGCCCGAGGACGTGGGCCTCCCGCGCGGGCGACGCCGCAGGACGGCCGGTCTGCGCCGGGAGGAAGTGGCCGCGCTGTGCCACATGTCGACCGACTACTACGCGCGGCTCGAGCGTGAACGCGGACCCCACCCGTCCGAGCAGATGATCGCCTCCATCGCGCAGGGGCTCCACCTCTCCCTCGACGAACGCGACCACCTGTTCCGGCTCGCCGGACACACCCCGCCCCCGCGCGGTGCGGACAGCGCGCACATCGGCCCCGGCCTGCTGCGCATCCTCGACCGCCTCCACGACACCCCCGCGGAGATCGTCACCGAACTCGGCGAGACACTGCGCCAGACCCCGCTCGGCATCGCCCTGACCGGCGACCAGACCGTCCACACCGGTCCCGCCCGCAGCATCGGCTACCGCTGGTTCACCGATCCCGCCACGCGCCGGCTCTACGCCCCCGAGGACCACGCCTTCCTCACCCGCATGTTCGTCTCGGGACTGCGGGGCGTGGCGACGCTGCGGGGGCCCGGTTCCCGCGCGGCCCACTACGCCGACCTGCTGCTCGCGCAGAGCGAGGAGTTCCGCCGGGTGTGGGACGACCACGAGGTCGGCATCCGCCCCCACGAGGTGAAGCACTTCGTCCACCCCGAGGTCGGCGCGCTGGAACTGACGTGCCAGACGCTCGTCGACCCTGCCCAGTCACATCTGCTCCTCGTCTTCACGGCCGTCCCCGGCAGCGAGAGCCACGAGAAGCTTCAACTGCTGTCCGTCATAGGAGCGCAGGCGCTGCACTGAGACAGCGGCGCGGCCTCAGGATCCGTTTGCGGCACCGGCCATGACACGCGCCGCGAAGTCCGCCAGTTGGGCCCGCATCCGTTCACGCGGCAGGCCCTCCTGTCCGGCCAGGTGCTCGACGAGGTCGGCCCGGGTGGCGGCCAGCAGGGCGTGGGCGGTGAAGTCGCCGTCGGTCAGACCGGGGATCTGCTCCAGTACGGATCGGAGCAGGCCGTGCCACCGCTCGTAGTGCGCCCCCTGGTACGGACTGCCGTTCCCGCTCGCCTCCAGGGCCATCGCGAGGCGCCGGTTGTCCAGCTTGAAGCACAGCACGGCGTCGAGCAGGGCGGGGACACGCTCCCGTGGTGGTGTGTCGGGGCCGAGGGGTGACGGGCCGGATTCGACCGCCTCGGTGACCGGTTCGAACCGTGCCTCGTACAGCGCGCGGAGCAGCCCGGAGCGGTCGCCGTAGGCCCGAAAGAGCGTGCCCTTGCCGACGCCGGCCTCGGCCGCGATGTCGGCCATGGTCACGTCCTCGGGACTCGTGCCACGGGCGAACAGCGCGTCGGCGGCCGCGAGAACGGCCTCCCGGTTACGGGCGGCGTCCTTGCGGGGCTTGCGCTCGGGCATCCGATTCCTCTCGTCCTGTGGTCACCGTCGCCACCGTCATTGCAAAACGGACCTACGGTCCGCTATCTTTTCAATCCGGACCTCGGGTCCGGATTCCGATCCTACGCGCTGGAGGACACCCATGTCCGCTCCCACCGCTCCGGCGGAGCTGTACCGCCACAGCCTGAAGCTGCTCCTGGACAAGAACATCGCCGACTGGGTCGGCCTGTGGGCCGAGGAGGGCGTGATGGAGTTCCCCTTCGCACCCCCGGGCTGGCCGCGGCGACTGGACGGCAGGGAGGCCGTCGCGTCGTACATGCGCCACTATCCCGACCACATCGACCTGCACGAATTCCCGGAACTGCGGATCCACCAGACCACCGACCCGCGGACGATCGTGGTCGAAATGCGCGCCGTCGGCCGCCTGGTGGAGCCGGACGGGCCCTTCGACATGACCTACGTCGCGGTCGTCACGGTCGAGGACGGACACATCACGTCCTACCGCGACTACTGGAACCCCCTGGCCGTCCAGCAGGACGGCGCCGACTTCGCCGGGAGCACCCGATGACCACCACCGACAGCGCACGGCTCACCGGCACCACACTGGTCATCGGCGCCACCGGCACCACGGGCAGCCGCGTCGCCGCGCAGCTCACGGCGGCCGGCCACCGCGTCAAGGCCGCCAGCCGTCGCGCGACCCCGGTCCCCGGCACGGAGCCGGTCGCCTTCGACTGGTACGAGCCCACCACCCACGACGCCGCCCTCGACGGAGTCGACCGTGTCCACCTCGTACCGCCCGTGGGCGACGTCGACCCAGCGGCCGTCATGCTGCCGTTCCTCCGACGGGCCCGCGCCGCCGGCGTCCACCGCGCGGTGCTGCTGAGTTCCTCGGCCGTCCCCGAGGGCGGACCGGCGGTAGGGGCGGTCCACCAGGAGCTCCCCAGGCTCTTCGACGACTGGGCGGTGCTTCGCCCCTCCTGGTTCATGCGGAACTTCACCGGCGCGCACGCACACGCCGTGAGCATCCGCGAGGAGGGTGTCATCCGGACCGCGACGGGGAGCGGCCGGGTCGGCTTCATCGACGCCGAGGACATCGCGGCCGTCGCCGTCCGCGCCCTGACCGACGACGTCGCCCCCAACACCGATCTCGTACTCACGGGCCCCGAGTCCCTCACCTACGACGACATCGCGACGCTCCTCACCGAGATCACCGGGCGCTCCGTGACACACCATCAACTCCCCTACGAGCAAATGCGCGACCTCCTCGCGGCGCAGATCCCGGGAGACTTCGCCGCGATGCTGGCCGCCATGGACCGTGCGATCGCCGAAGGGGCGGAAGACCGCACCACGGACACCGTCGAACGCGTCACCGGCCGTCCCCCGGGCAGCTTCCGCGCCCTGCTCGAGCACGAGCTGCGGCACGCCACCTGACGTTCACCACGCCGTGGCCGATGATCGCCACATGCGCCCGCTGAAGCACGGCTACACCAACCGCACCCTCACCAACGACACGACCGTGGAGAAGACCTACGACGGCCCCGACGCCACACCGAGACTGCACCGCGAACGCACGCTTCTCCCCCACCTCCGGGACCAGTTGCCCGTACCGCCGGTACTCGACGCGACCGCGACCACCCTGAAACTCGGGTTCCTGGCCGGTGTGCCGGGTCAGGAGTTGTTGGACGCCGGCCACGCCGCGGAGGTCCTGACAAGCTGCGGGAAGCTACTCCACCGGATCCACCAACTCACGCCGCCCGTAGCCGCATTGGGCGTACGCAGAGCAGCCGAGGTCCTCGTACACGGCGACTTCGGCCCCAACAACCTGCTCCTCGACCTCGGCACCTTCGAGGTCACAGCCGTCGTCGACTGGGAGTTCGCCCACTTCGGGGCTCCGGTGGAGGACCTCGCCTGGTGCGAGTGGATCGTGCGGACGCACCACCCCGCGCACTGCGACGCGCTCGGCCACTTCTTCCGCTCCTACGGCGACGAGGTACCTCCCTGGCCGGTGCGCCGTGCGGCCATGCTGGCCAGGTGCGAGGAACTGCGCCGGTTCTGCGAGCGGTGGGAGGCGGGCGGCCGGGGCGCGCGGCAGTGGCGGGAGCGGGCTGCCGCGACGGCCGGGTGGGAGGAGTGATCCGGCGCGCGGCCTCCTCCTGCCACCTGACGACCTCTGAGGAACCTACGTACGGGTGGTGGAAGTGCCCACCGCCACCGCGTTCGCCCCCACGATGACGGCGATCGCCAACCACGCCAGGTGGTCGAGGTGTTGGTCGAGGACGAGGAGGCCGACGAGGGCTGCGAAGACCGGGTTGACGCTCATGAAGACGCCGAAGAAGCGGGCGGGGACGCGGCGCAGTGCCAGGAGGTCGGACAGGAACGGCACCGCTGAGGACAGGATGCCCGCCGCCAGGGCGCAGAGGAGGGCCGTGACCGTCGGCGGGTGCAGGTACAGGACCGTGAGGCCGATCGGGAGGTAGAGCAGGCCGGAGACACCGGCCGCCACGGCTGAGCCCTGGAGGCCGGGCAGGCGGTGGCCGACGGCCCGGTTGAGCAGGATGTAGCAGCCCCAGCACACCGCGGCGACGAGGGCGAGCCCGATGCCGAGGTAGTCCGTGCTCGGCCGCGGGCGGGTGAGCACGACGACCGCCGATGCGGCCGCCAGGGCGCAGAGCAGGTCCAGGCGGCGGCGCGTTCCCGCGAGGGCGACGGTGAGCGGGCCGAGGAATTCGAGGGTGACCGCGAGGCCGAGGCCGATCCGGTCGATGGCCAGGTACAGCGTCAGGTTCATCGTGGCGAAGACCGCGGCCAGGGCGAGGACGAGGCGCCATTGGGCGGCGGTGAAGCTCCGTATGCGCGGGCGGCCCGCCGTCAACAGCACCACGGCGGCGACCCATTGACGTACGGCCACGACTCCCGCGGGGCCGAGCACGGGGAAGGCCAGCGCTCCCAGGGACGCTCCGACCTGGTTCGACAGGCCGCTGCCGAGCATCAGTGCGACGCCGCCGGCGTGCGGGGAGGGTTCGGCAGCTGCAGTGGAGGGGTGGGTTGTGGTCGCCATGGTGTGAGGTTCGACCCGTGCGGGGCATACGCAAAATGCATGGCGTGGCGCTCGGATACGCTGAGCGTATGGATGAAGGAAGCGGGCTCGCCGGGCTCGAGCTGCGGCATCTGCGCTGTCTGCTCGCGATCGTCGACACGGGCAGCTTCACCGACGCCGCGATCCAACTCGGCGTCTCCCAGGCCTCCGTGTCCCGCACCCTCCACGCACTGGAGACCGTGCTCGGCGTGCGCCTCCTGCACCGCACGAGCCGCGCCGTCACCCCCACCACCACCGGCGTCCGGGTCGTCCACCGCGCCCGGCAGCTGCTCAGCGAGGCCGAGAACCTCGTTCGGGAGGCCACCACGGGCCATACGCGGCTGCGGATCGGGCACGCCTGGGGAGCGTTCGGGCGGCACACCACCGAGTTCCAGCGCCGCTGGCACCAGCGGTACCCGGACGTCGAGTTGCTCCTGGTGCGGCACAACAGCCCCACCGGCGGACTCGCCGAGGAGGCCGGCGACCTGGCCGTCGTACGCCACAAGACCGATCTGCGCCGCCGCTACGCGTCCGCCGTCGTCGGCCACGAGCCCCGCTACGTCGTCATGGCCACCGACGACCCCTGGGCCAGGCGCCGCCGCGTCCCCCTCGCCGACATCCGCGAGCGCACCGTCGTCGTGGACCGGCGCACCGGCACGACCACCGCCGACCTGTGGCCCGGCGACCCGCACGGCGACGTCGAGTACACGGCCGACGTCGACGACTGGCTCGCCGCCATCGCCACCGGCCGCTGCGTCGGCGTCACCCCGCAGGCCACCGTCGCCCAGTACCGGCGCGAGGGTGTCGTCTTCCGCCCGGTGTCGGGCGCGGATCCGGTGCCGGTGCGGGTGATCTGGGACGAGCGGGATCCCCATCCCAGTACGCACGCGGCCATCGCGTTGCTGAGCGAGTTGTACGGCGGCTGAGGGCCGGAGCCGTGCTCGTACCACCTCTCACTTCAGGCCCAACCGTCCCAGCACCCGGCCCATCGCCTCCCTCACCGCCTCTCGCGCGCAGTCGCTGTGGTCGAGGCCCTCGAAGGCGTGCGGCGCCCCCGGTACGTCGATGACCTCGACCGGGGCGCCGCCCGCCTCGGCCGCCCCGACGAACTCGGCCACCGTCGTCGCGACCGCGGGGGCCTCGCGGCCGACCCGGATGAGGACGAAGGGCGGCGTTCCCCCGCGCGCCACTACGTCCGCGGGCCGGAACCGGGGGTCGTTGACGCCCCAGTTGGGCAGCGGCGCCATGATCGGATAGTTCGCTGCCAGGCAGCGCAGCCACGGCGGGGCCTCGGCCAGCCACGGCGCCGTGAGAGGGCCGCCGCCGGAGAAGAACCACAGCGCGATCCGGTCGGCGTCGACCCGCGGATCCGCGCGCACCTCGGCCACCGCGGCGGCCACGTCCTCGGCCGCCGTCGGGTACGCGGTGACCGCGTGCAGCCGGTGGTCGAGCGTGACGCCGATCGCGCCTCGTGATGCGGCGAAGCGGGCGTAGCCGATCAGGGTCGGCCAGTCGCGCGGTGTCGGTCGTGCGTCCTCCGGCACGGGTCCGCCGTGCACGAACACGATCGCGGGGCGCGGCTGCCCGGGGTCCGCACCTTCGAGGACGTACAGGTCGCTGGCGCCGCGCCGTTCGCGCGGGATCTCCGGTACGTCCAGGAGGAACGGCCGGAGGTATCCGGACTCCCCCGCTTCCTCCTCGCCCACGGCTTCGAGGCGGGTGCCTTCGTCGGCCGCAGCTCGCAGCAGCACGTCGGCGAGCTCGTCCGGGCAGGACAGCATCGGCCAGTGTCCGGTTGGCAGTTCGAAGAAGGTCACGTCCGGGCGGACGAGCGCCTTGATCGTCGGGTCGCCGAAGCGGAGCAGCATGCGGACGGTGTCGATGGTCGCGCCGCTCTCCGCACAGAGCACGCCCGTGGTCGGCAGGCCGTTCGCCGCGCCGGACAGACGCAGCGGTTGCAGCAGGGTGCCGAGCGGCTGGGGCGAGGCGTGCGCGGTCAGCCGGTCCAGGGCCTCGTCGGACACCCCGGCGGTGCTCCCCCAGCGCCGCCACTCCTCCCGGGTCGGAACCGGCAGCTCCCCCTTGCTGTCCCCGTCCTCGGCGAGACGCTCGCGCAACTCCTGGTCGGGGACCGCCGCGAGGGACACGGAGCCGTCCTGCACCGGCCCCGTGTCCAGGTACACGATCCGCGCGACGCGATGGGCCCGCCGGTCCGCCGCCCCCACCGCCGGATACGCGCCGTAGTCGTGCCCGACGAGGACGATGTCCTGCCCCTCCGCGACGGTGTCGATGGCCGCGACGACCCTTGCGATGTGCGCTTCAAGGTCCCTGACCGGTCCGAGGTCCACCACCTGGACCTGCGCGCCCTCGGCCGCCAGTTTCCCGGCCGTGTCCCGCCACGCGTCCGGGCCCGTGAACAGGCCCGGTACCACCACGAACTCCGTCATCTCCACGTCCTCCACGTCCTACATCAGTGGCTGTCAGCGATGGCGGGTACGTTAGGAACTCCCCCTGAGGGAGGTTCAAGTGCACCTGTCGACCGACTCGCCCGCGGAATCCGGGGACGGGCTGTGGAGCATCGGTGAGCTCGCCGAGCACGCGGGCACGACCGTCAAGACCGTCCGCTTCTACTCCGACAACGGACTGCTCCCGGAGCGCGCCCGCAGCACGGGCGGGCACCGCCGGTACGGCGCCGACGCGCTGGACCGGCTCCGGACGATCCGCTCCCTGCGCGGACTGGGCCTGCCCGTCCCCGAAGTGCGGCGCATCGTCGACGAGCGGGCGGGGGCGGACGGGGCGCTGGAGGACGCCGTCGCGGGGCAGTTGCGCACGATCGGCTCCCGGCTCAGCGCGTTGCGCTGGCAGGAGGCGGCGCTGCGCCTCGTTCAGGAGTGCCCGCCGCAGGAGCGGGCGGACCGGCTGCGACTCGTCGGCTCCCTGGATACGCCGCCGAGCACGGCGCCCTTGGCCAGGTTCTGGCGCGCCTGGCTGCCGCCACGGATGCCGGCATCCTCGCGAACGGCCTTTCTCGAGGCCACCGTTCCGGCACCGCCCGACTCCCCGTCCCCGGGCCAGGTGCTCGCCTTCGCCCGGCTGTGCGCGCTGGTGTCACGCCCGTGCTCGCCGGACACGGAACCCACCCAGCCCGCCGCGCACCGCACCGCGGGCGCACGCGAATCCGCCGTGCTGTACGCCGGGTTGGCCGAGTCCTACGACCTGGCGGCGAAGCCGATGCGGGCGGGCGAGGCCCCCGCGCCGGGCGAGGCACTCGACTGCTTCGTCACGACGTACGCGAGTGTGACCGGGGCCCGCGACACACTGGCCTTCCGCCGCGGCCTCTCCCGGCAGCTCGCCTCCGATCCGCGCCTCGACCGCTACTGGGACCTGGTGTCGGAACTGACCACCCCGGACGGCGCCCCACCGGAGCCGACTCCGGGCACGGCCCACGACTGGCTCCTCGCGGCGCTGGATACACAGCTCGCCGACGCCTGACCTCGCGGGCGAGGCGCGACGGGCCCTGTTGCCACGACTTGGTGGGCATCGGACGGGGTAGGCAAGCCCCGACTCCCGCCGGGGCAAGGTGCGACTCCCGCCGGGGAGGACGCCATGCTCCGTCAAGGAGGACGCCATGCCGGATCCCGCCGCCGCCCCGTCTCTCGACGCGCTGTCGTACGAGCCGCTCACCCCCACCGCGTACCTGGACCGCGCCGCAGCGGCGCACGGCGACCGGATCGGTGTCGTCGACGGTGAACGGCGTTGGACCTACGCGGAGTTGCACGACCGGTGCACCCGCCTGGCGGGCGGCCTGGCGCCGCTCGCCGACGGGCGCCCGGTGGCGGTGCTCGCGCCGAACACACATGTGCTCCTGGAGGCGCACTACGGCGTGCCGTGGGCAGGTGTGCCGCTCGTGGCGGTGAACACGCGGCTCGCGGCGGCCGAAGTCGCGTACATCCTGAGCCATTCGAAGGCGGCCGTGCTGATCCACGACCCGTCGTTCGACGTCCTGGTGGACGACGCGCTGGCCCGCCTGGACACCCCGCCCCGCCGGATCAGAGCGGGCGCGGAGTACGAGTCCCTGCTGGCCGGGGCCGAGCCGCTGCACCGCACCCCGGCCGACGAGCGCTCCCTCCTCGCCGTCAACTACACATCGGGGACGACGGGCCGCCCCAAGGGCGTGATGTACCACCACAGAGGCGCGTACCTGCAAGCCGTGGCCATGGTCGGCCACACGGGACTCACCCCCTCCGCCGTGCACCTGTGGACCCTGCCGATGTTCCACTGCAACGGCTGGTGCTTCCCCTGGGCGGTGACCGCGGCGGCAGCCACACACGTATGTCTGCCGAAGCTCGATCCCGCCGAGGTGTGGCGGCTGATCCGCGAAGAGGGTGTGACACACCTCAACGGCGCACCCACGGTCCTCTCGATGATCGCCTACGCCCAGGAGGCGGCCCCGCTGCCCGAGAACCGCACCATCCGCATGGCGACGGGCGGCGCCCCGCCGTCGCCCGCGATCCTGCGCAGGATGGGCGAGTTGGGCTTCGACGTCACGCATCTGTACGGGCTCACGGAGACGTACGGACCCGCGATGTTGTGCGACTGGCGCCCCGAGTGGGACTCCCTGGACGGCGCGGCGCAGGCCCGCCTCAAGGCCCGCCAGGGCGTGGGCAACATGATCTCGTGCACGGCCCGTGTCATCGCCGACGACGGCACCGACGTCCCGGCCGACGGCACGACCACCGGCCAGATCGCGCTGCGCGGAAACAACGTCATGCTCGGCTACTTGGACGACCCGGAGGCGACGGCGGCCGCCGCGCCGGACGGCTGGTTCCGCACCGGTGACCTCGGCGTCGTGCACGCCGACGGTTATGTGGAGCTGCGGGACCGCTCCAAGGACGTCATCGTCTCGGGCGGCGAGAACATCGCGTCGGTCGAGGTCGAACAGGCCATCATGGACCACTCCGCGGTCCTGGAAGCGGCGGTGATCGCGGTCCCCGACGAACGCTGGGGCGAGGTCCCGGCCGCGTACGTCACCCTCCGGGACGGCGCCTCTGCGACCGCCGCGGAGATCATCGACCACGTCCGCACCCGCCTCGCCCGCTTCAAGGCCCCGAAGTCGGTGACCTTCGGCGATCTGCCCAAGACGTCGACCGGGAAGATCCAGAAGTACGTGCTGCGGGACAAGGCGTGGGCGGGGGCCGCGCGGCGCATCAATTGACCGGCGCCCTCGGAGGACTGCGGCCTGATCCGAACGACACACCCTGGCCATGGTGGTCTAACCTCGCCCCGTGATCGGCAATCGGATACGCGAGCTGCGCAAGGCCCACAAGATGACCGTGCGGGAGCTGGCGGCGGCGGCCGGGGTGTCGACCGGGCTCGTGAGCCAGGTCGAGCGCGGGCTCACCGACCCCAGCCTGGAGACGCTGCGCCGGCTCTCCGCCGCGCTCGGGCTCCCGCTCTTCGACCTGTTCCGGCAGGACGAGGCGGAGGAGGTCGCGCTGGTGCGCCGCGAGCGGCGGATTCAGGTGCGCTCGCCGCAGGGCGGTATCGAGTACACGCGGGTGTCGGCCGGGTCGGCGCGGCTCGAGGTCCTGGAGGGCACGCTGGAGCCGGGCGGGGCGTCCTCCGACGCACGCTACAGCCATCCGTCCGAGGAGTGCGTGCTGCTGCTGAGCGGCAGCCTGGTCGTCGAAGCGGGCGACGGGCGCTACGAGTTGGGCCCCGGCGACAGCTGCACGTTCGACTCCCGCATCCCGCACCGCTACGTCAACGAGGGCGACGAGACCGCGCGGTTCCTGGTGAGCGTGACACCGCCGAGCCGGTGACCCCGGCTCCCAAGTGCCGGTGCCCGCACACCCATTGACGCGGCACGCACCGGGCTGATTCGATCACCCGCACTGAACACGTTCACCGGGATTGAATGCGAGTCGCCCCGTGCCGATCGACACCCTGGACACACCCGAACGCTTCCGCGCCCGGTTCCCCTCCCTCAAGGACACGGTCCACCTGGCCAGTTGCAGCCAGGGAGCGGCGTCCGAGCACGTACTGGCGGCGCTCCAGGAGTTCCAGTGGTCCATGCGCAGCCACGGTGCGCCGTGGGGCGAGTGGATGGTGCAGGTCGACGCCGCGCGCGCCGCGTTCGCCGCGCACATCGGTGCCACCACGGACGAGATCGCCGTGGTGAGCTGCGCCTCCGAAGGGGCGTACCAGGTGGCTTCGACTCTGGACTGGTCGCGCCGTCCGGGGCTTGTCACGACGGACATGGAGTTCCCGTCCATCGCGCATGTGTGGCTGGCGCAGGCCGGGCGGGGCGCGCAGGTGCGACACGTACCGGACGAGGACGGGATCGTCCCCGCCGCCGGGTACGCGGACGCCATCGACGACTCCACCCACCTCGTCTCCATCCCCCTGGTGTCGTACCGCAACGGCGTCCGGCTGCCGGTCGCCGAGACCGTCCGGGCGGCGAGGGCCGCGGGCGCGCGGGTGTTCATCGACGCGTATCAGGGGCTCGGCGTACTCCCCGTCGACGTACGGGAGTTGGACTGCGACTACTTGGTGTGTGGCGCGCTGAAGTATCTGCTGGGCGTTCCCGGCATCGCCTTTCTGTATGTGCGGGGCGGTGTGCGGGACGAGGTGGCGCCGCAGCTCACCGGGTGGTTCGGGCGGGTCGATCCCTTCGGTTTCGATCCCCGTGCGCTCGACTTCCCCGACACCGCGCGGCGCTTCGAGACCGGCACGCCATCGATCCCCTCCGCGTACGCCGCCGCGGCCGGTCTGCGCACTCTGGCGGAGCTCGACGCCAAGGATGTCGAGGCGCACATCCGCGAACTCACCGCGTACGCCCACCAGCGCCTCACCGAGACCGGCGAGACACTGGCCTCGCCCGCCGACCCCGAACTGCGCGGGCCTCAGGTGGCGTTCGCCGACCCGGATCCGGACGCGCTGGCCGGCGCGCTCGCCGAGCGCCGCATCGTCACCAGTCCGCGCGGCACCCTGCTCCGCGTCTCGTTCCACTACTACAACACCCTCGCCGACGTCGACGCTCTGATCGCCGCGCTCGGAGAGATACGCGCCAAGACGCGCTGATCGCTGTGCCCGCCGAGATACGCACCAAGTAGCAGCACGTCCAGGAACACCGCACCCATCACGGAGCGAGTGACATGCCCGACGACCCGCGCACCGACCCGGTACCACCGCAAGACCACGGCCTGAAGCGGTCCCTGACCGGTCGTCAGCTCAGCATGATGGGGCTCGGCGGCGCCATCGGCACCGGCCTGTTCCTCGGTTCGAGTCTCGCCATCTCGGCCGCGGGCCCGGCCACGGTGATCGCCTACGTGGTCTGCGCGCTGATCGCCCTGGTGATCGGCTGGGCGCTCGCCGAGATGACGTCCGTGCATCCGGCGGCCGGTTCCTTCGGCAGCATCGCGCGGCACTATCTGGGCCCGCTCGCGGGGTTCGTGATCCGCTGGACGTACTGGACGATCCAGGTCATCGCGATCGGCGGCGAGGTGATCGCGGCCGGCATCTACGTGCGTTTCTGGTGGCCCGAACTCCCGCTCTGGCTCCCGGTGGTGGCGTTCTCGCTGCTGCTCCTCGCGGCGAACGCGCTGAGCGTCGGGGTGTTCGGCCGCCTGGAGTACTGGTTCTCCACCATCAAGATCACCGCTATCGGTGTCTTCGTGCTGCTCGGCTGCGCGTACGTATTCCTCGGGCTGCCGGGCCACCCGGCGGTCGGCACCTCGAACCTCTCCGGTCACGGCGGACTGCTGCCGCACGGCATGAGCGGCCTCGCCACCGCCTTCGTCTTCGTGATCTTCAGCTACATCGGCACCGAGATCATCGCGGTGACCGCGGCCGAGTCCGAGAACCCGGTGCGGGACATCCCCCGTGCCGCCCGGCGGATGGTCGTCCGCCTCGCGCTGTTCTACGTCCTGGCCATGGCGATCGTCGTCACCGTCGTGCCGTGGACGCGCACCGCGAAGGGCGGCGACGTCACGGCGAGCCCCTTCGTGCAGCTCTTCGACGTCGCGGGCATCCCGGCGGCGGCCGGCATCATGAACTTCGTCGTCCTCACCGCGGCCCTCTCCAGCGCCAACGCCAACACGTATCTGGCCACCCGCATGATCCACTCCCTGGCGGTGGACCGGCACGCGCCGCGGCTTTTCGCACGGGTCGGCACGCGGGGCGTCCCGCACCGGGCGCTCGCCGTCTCCGGCATCGGCCTGGGCGCGGCCGCGCTCCTCTCGGTGCACTCCGAGGACACGGCGTACATCCTGCTCTTCGGCATCTCGGTGTTCGGCGCGCTGGTGGTGTGGATCCTCATCCTGGCCACGCACCTGGCCTTTCGCCGCCACCGCACCCGGCACGGCCTGCCCGCCTCACCGGCCCGGCTGCGCGGCGCCCCCTTCACCACCGTCGCGGCGGCCCTCGCCCTCGCGGCGATCCTGGCCTCCACCGTGTTCATCGAGGGCCTGGAGGACTCCTGGAAGGCGGGCCTGCCGTTCTTCGCGGTGCTGGTGGTGGTGTACCGCTTCGGGGCCCGGCGGTACGAGACGGCGGGGGCGCTGCCGGACAGTACGACGCCGGAGGGAACGGCCCCTGCCGCCCGCGAGCCGGTCGACCGCTCCAGCGAGCCGGATCACTCCAGGTAGTGGGCGCGCCCGTCGTCGTCCATGTCCACGGACCCTTCGGGCAGGATGCAGAACTCGTTGCCCTCCGGGTCCGCCATCACCAGGAACCCGCCCTCGTCGTACTCCTCGAGCCGCCGCCCGCCGAGCGCCTCGACCCGCTGCTGCTCGGCGGCGAGGTCGGACGAGGTCAGGTCGACGTGCATGCGGTCCTTGCCGGGCGTGGGCTTCGGGTTCCGCTGGAACCCGAACACCAGGCCGCCCTCCCGGCGCAGCCAGATGTACGGTCCCGTACGGCGGTCGATCGGCCGCCCGAGCAGCTCGGACCAGAAGGCGGCCAGCCGCTCGGGATCCTCGGCGTCGATGACAAGGGCCGCGATCTGCACGGGTGTTGCCGGCATGAGGTGACCTCCAGGAGAGTGTGTCCGTCCTGGGCCATGGTGGCAGCCGGGGCGACGGCCTCGTCGGACCAGGCCACCGGCACCGTCGCGCGGCGGATGAAGCCCTCCGTGAGCAGAGCGGGCCCCGCACGGGTGTGCGGGTCCCGCCTTCGGCTCAGCCCGTCCCGTCCCCCTCGATGGCGGCGGGCCGCACCTGCGCCGCGCGGACGCGCGCCACGTCCAGCTTCTCGGAGCGGTCGAAGCGGTAGATGCCGTTCTGCTCCTGGAAGACGTCGGTGAGCTGCGTGTAGCAGTAGCCGAACATGTCCGGGTCGTCCAGGAGCACGCCGGTGAGGCCGGCGAAGCGGTGCTGGAACTCCTCCTCGTCGCGCGGGCGTTGGCCGTATCCCCACGAGACGTCGCGGTCCTCGCCCGCGGCCTCCGCCTCGTCCGAGTTCCACCAGATCCCGCCGAACTCGCTGCAGAAGTACGGCTGTCCGCGGTACGGGACGGACCAGGTGGCGTCCGGTGTCTCGTCCTGCGGGTTGATGAACGGCTCGTCCTTGGCGAGGCCGCTCATCAACTTCCCGAAGACCTCCGGGTTCTGCTCGTAGCAGTGGGAGTCGTAGATGTCCGTCTCCGGAACGCGGTGCGCGTAGCCGGAGGCGTCGAGGACGGGGCGGGTGGTGTCGGCGGCCTTGGTGGCGAGGAACATGGCGCGGGTGACGTCGTCGAGGACGGAGCGGCGGTCGGAGAGCCGCTGGCGTGTCTCGTTGAGCGGGCACCAGCCGATGATCGACGGGTGGTTGTAGTCGCGCTCGACGGCCTCCAGCCACTGCGCCACGAAGCCGCTGGTGGGCTGCTGGTTGTCCTCGCTCACGGGGCCCGTGCTCGCGCCCCAGTCGCCGAACTCGCCCCACACCAGGTAGCCGAGGCGGTCGGCGTGGTGCAGGAAGCGCTCCTCGAACACCTTCTGGTGCAGGCGGGCCCCGTTGAAGCCGGCGGCGAGGGAGAGTTCGATGTCACGGACGAGCGCCGCGTCGTCGGGGGCCGTCATCAGGCCGTCCGGGTAGTAGCCCTGGTCGAGGACGAGGCGCTGGAAGACCGGTTCGCCGTTGAGCAGCACCCGCTTGCCGTCGACGGTGACCGAGCGCAGGCCCGCCGTGCACACCGCCGAGTCGACGACCGCGCCGGACGCGTCGACGACGTCGAGGTGGATCTCGTACAGGTGCGGGTCCTCGGGCGACCAACTCCTGCGCCGTTCCTCGGGGATGGCCAGCACCAGGCGCGGCGCGAGGTCGAGGTGTGCGGCGACCGAGGTCTCGGCCACTGTGCCCTGCGCGTCGGTGAGGCGGGCGCGGACGTGGTGGCCCGCGCGGCTCCCGGACAGTGGGAGTTCGAGGTGGAAGCAGCCCGCGGCCAGGTCGGGGGTGATGCGGGGGCGGCCGAGGTGGGTGTCGGCGACCGGTTCCATCCACACCGTCTGCCAGATTCCCGTCGTACGGGTGTAGAGACAGCTGTAGTTGGCGTAGCGGTCGGACTGCTTGCCGCGTGCCTGCGGGCCCTTGGACTCGTCCCTGGCCCGGACCACGATCGTGGCGTCCTCGCCGGGCCTTACCGCGTCGCCCAGGTCGGCGCTGAACGAGGTGAATCCGCCGCTGTGCCGGGCCACTTCCCGCCCGTTCACCCAGACCGTCGCGTCGTGGTCCACGGCTCCGAAGTGCAGCACGGCCCTGCGCCCGGCCCACTCGGCGGGCACCCGCACGGTGCGCCGGTACCAGACGGCGGCGTGGAAGTCGGTGTCTCCGATGCCGGACAGCTCCGACTCCGGGCAGAACGGGACGGTGATCCGCTCGGGCAACTCGGCCTCGACCAGGCCGCGTTCGAGCCCGCTGTCGCCGGGGTCCCGGGCGAACTGCCACGGGCCGTTGAGGTTGAGCCAGTCCGTGCGGACGAAGCCGGGGCGCGGGTACTCCGGGCGGGGAAGGTCCTGGGCCATGCACTCTCCTGGGTCCTCGTGACGGCTGCGTTCGAGGAGCACGGTGCGGCGCGGTCCACGCGCCGCCGAACCGGCTGCCCTCGACACTCATCTCAGCCATCTCAGCATCGATTTACATCGCTGTAAATGAGAACAGGAGAACTGCCGGGCCGCCGCCGGCCCGCTCACCGTTCAGGCAGTCGGCTCCGGCGCGCTCTCCCGGACCACCAGCGAGTGCGGCACGAACTCGTGCCTGCCGAGCCCGTCGAAGCCCTCGATGCGCTCGATCAGCAAGTCGAGCGCGCGCCGGGCCAGTTCGGCCTCGTCGGCCCGTACGCAGGTCAGGCTCGGCCGCACCGCCGACGCGAGGGTGCTGTCGTCCCAGCCGGTGACGGCGACGTCCTCCGGCACCCGCAGCCCCCGCTCCCCGAGTGCGCGCAGCGCGCCGAGTGCGACCAGGTCGTCGCGGCAGAAGACGGCGTCGGGCGCCATGCCGTCGTCGAGCGCGGCCCCGAGGGTCTGCGCGGCGGAGTGCGCGTCGGCCACCCGCCCGGTGACGATCAGGGCGGGGTCGACCGGGAGTCCGCAGGCTTCCAGGCCCTGCTGGTAGCCGATGAGGCGCTGGCGCGATGTCTCGCTCGGCGCCGACTCCTCGGCGCACAGGTAGGCGATGCGGCGGCGCCCGAGCGCGGCGAGATGCTCGACGACCTGCGCAGCCGCGCCAATGTTGTCGATCCGCACATGGTCGAGGGTGAGCGGCGCGGCGCTCTCCCCCAGGAGCACGACCGGGACCCCTCTGCGATGCTGGGCGATCTCCGTGGAGTTCAGCCAGGACGGCTGAAGCAGCACACCGTCGACGACGCCCGCCTCCTGCGCGGACAGCATGGCGCGCTCGACGTCCGGGGCGTCGCCCGACTCCTCGAGCAGCAGCCGGTATCCGCGCTCCCCCGCCGCCCGCGACAGGACGTGGGCGAGCTCGGCGAAGTACGGGATGCGCAGGTCGGGGAAGGCGAGCGCGATCATTCCGGTGCGCCCGGTGGCGAGGTTGCGGCCGCGCAGGTTGGGCCGGTAGCCCAGCTCGTCGATGGCGCGCTGGACCTTGGCGCGCGTGCTCTCGCGTACGTGCACATAACCGTGGACGACGTTCGAGACCGTCTTCGTCGAGACGCCGGCGTGCTGGGCGACATCGCTCAGGCGGACGTTGGGCACTTCGCCTCCTGGTGGGCCGACGCGGGGTCCGCCGCGTGGATGTGGACTGACGCGGGTTCCGCGCCTGGTGGGACGCTCCGCCGACTGCGCGCCGAACCCTACCTGTTGACACTCAAATTTACAGCGCTGTAAGTTCGCCGCGCTCTGCTCGTAACTCAACTCACACGCCTCGGGGCCCGCGCGCCCCGAGGTCGCGTGACACCACTCCCAGGAGGCGACGAGGTGACGATCGGACCAGAGCGAGCCGCGATCCGGGGTGCCCGCGGTCCGAACCGGCGCGGCTTCGTCGCCGCGGCCGGGGCCGGAGCCGCGCTCGGCGCCCTCGGGCTCACCGGCTGCGGGGGCGACGCGGCCGGGCAGTCGCGGACCACCATGCGCTTCTATCTGCAGAAGCGGGAGGTCCTCACCTACTTCGACAAGGTGCTGGGGAAGTTCGAGCGCAGCCGGCCCGGGGTGCGCGTGGTGCACGACACGACGGACGCCATCGCGCCGCAGTTCGTCCGCGCCCAGCCCGCCGACGTGGGCTGCTTCAACAACAACCTGGAGCTGGCCCGCTACATCGAGCGCGGCGTGCTCTCCGACGTGTCGGACCGGCCCGCGGCCCGCCGCATCACCGGCAGTGTCGCCCGGCTCGCCGAGCAGTACGCGACGTATCCGGGGCGGACCAGCGTGCTGCCGTACTCGCTGGCCGCCGCCGGAGTCATCTACAACAAGGATATCTTCGCGAAGTACCGGCTTCCGGTGCCGACGACGTGGTCCGAATTCGTCGACGTGTGCAAGGAGTTGGAGGCCGCGAAGGTCACACCGATCTACGCGACGAGCAAGGAGGTGTGGACGGTCTGGCAGGGCCTGTTCGACTACTGCGCCGGCGGGCTCGTCGACACCGCGTCGTTCTTCCACAAGCTCCAGGAGCAGGGCACGGACATCGGCCCGTCCTCGCCCGTCTCGTTCCAGAAGGACTTCGCCGAGGCCATGGACCGGGCCCGTACGCTCACGAAGTTCTACAACCGGGACGCCGCCACCCGCTCGTACCCGGACGGGAACCTCGCCTTCGGCAAGGGCCGCGCGGCCATGTATCTGCAAGGCCCCTGGGCCCTGACGCAGATCGCCGCGGTCGATCCGCACCTGGACATCGGCACCTTCCCGCTGCCCGTCACGGAGCGGGCCGCCGACCGCAAGGCGCGCGTGAACATCGACCTCGCGCTCTGGATCCCGACCGGGGCCGAACACCCCGACGAGGCGAAGGAGTTGGTCGACTTCCTGATGCGGCCCGAGATCATCGACGCCTACAACCGGGACAACCTCGCGTACGGAGTCACCAAGGACGCGCCCGCGGCGAAGGACCCGCGGCTGTCCGGGCTGCAGCCCTACGTCGACTCGGCCTCCTTCTACCTCGGCGCGGGCACCTTCATCCCGCCGTCGATCCCCGTGGGCAACTACCTCCAGACCGCGATCGCGACCGGGAACTTCGACGCGGTGCTGCGGCAACTCGACGCCGACTGGCGGCGGATGGCGATCCGCTCCTCCACGAAGTAGGAGACCTCATGGCTGTTCCTCCACCCCTCCCAAGAGGAGCGTCCGTCACGCCGTCCGTCCGACGACGGCGCCGGGTCGAACCCATCTACTACTGGTTCCTGCTGCCGACTCTCGTACTGTTCACGGGACTTGTCCTGGGGCCCGCCCTGGTCGGCATCTTCTACAGCTTCACCGACTACGTCGGCTTCGGCGAGTGGCGGTTCACCGGCCTGACGAACTATGTGGCGCTCTTCTCCGACCCCGCCATCTGGGAGTCGTACAAGTTCACCCTCGGCTTCGCCCTGGTGACCGTGATGCTCGCGCAGAGCATCGCGCTGGCGCTGGCGATCGGGCTGACGAGCCGGGTCCGGTTCCTGACGGCGTTGCGGGGCGTCTTCGTCATCCCGATGATGATCTCCGGGATCGTCGCCGCGTACGTCTTCGGCTACCTCTTCGCCAACACCCTTCCCTCGATCGCCACTTCGCTGGGGATCGGGCCGCTGGAGGAGAGCATCCTGGGCAATCCCGACCTCGCCTGGGTCTCCATCATGCTCGTCTCAGCGTGGCAGACCTTGCCGGGCGCGCTGCTCATCTACATCGCCGGCCTCCTGGCGATCCCCGGCGAGCTGTACGAGGCGGCCGCCATCGACGGCGCCTCCGCCTGGCGCCGGTTCCGCTCCATCACGCTGCCCCTGGTGTCCGGGTACGTGGTCATCAACACCATCCTCGGCGTCAAGGGCTATCTGAACGCCTACGACATCATCAAGGGCCTCACCGACGGCGGGCCCGGCACCGCGACCAACAGCGTCGCCATGAAGATCTTCAGCGGCTACTCGGGCGGCGACTACGCCTACCAGATGTCCAACGCCACCGTCTTCTTCGTGCTCACGGTCGCGGTGTCCCTGCTGCAACTCCTGGCCACCCGCGGAAGGGGGCTTCGGCTGTCATGACCACCACTCTCCCGCCGTCCGAGCGCACCACACGGCACACACCACCGCTGCGCCAGGCCGCCGCCCGCGCCCGCCGCCGCGGCAAGGACGCCACCAACCGGCCGGCCACCCTCCTGCTCGTGGTCGCCTCGCTCTCGGTCCTGATACCGCTGTACGTCACCGTCGCGATGTCCTTGAAGACCTCCTCGCAGGCGGCCGACGGCGATGCCTTCGCGCTGCCCTGGCCCATCGACCTCGGCAACTTCGCCGAGGCGTGGCGCATCACGCGCTTCCCCGTCTCGTTCTCGATCTCCGTGGCGGTGGCCGCGGCCTCGGTCCTCGGCACGCTGGCGCTCAGCTCGCTCGCCGCGTACGCCATCGCCCGCAACTGGGACCGGCGGATCTTCCGCTGGTCGTTCTTCTATCTGCTGGGTGCGATGTTCCTGCCGTTCCCGGTGGTGGCGCTGCCACAGATCAAGCTGACCGCGCTGCTGGACATCGACAGCCCGGTGGGCGTCATCCTGCTGCACATCGTCTTCCAACTGTCGTTCAGCGTCCTGCTGTACACCGCGTATCTGCGGTCGATCCCGCTGGAGCTGGAGGAGAGCGCACGCATGGACGGGGCCACGACGTGGCAGATCTTCCGGCGCATCATCCTGCCGCTGCTCGGACCGATGAACGCGACGGTCGGCATCTTCGCGTTCCTCGCCTCGTGGAACGACTTCATGCTGCCCTCGCTGATCACATCCGATCCGGCGCTGCAGACGCTGCCGGTCCTCCAGAACATCTTCCAGAACAAGTTCGACACCAACTACAACGTCGCCTTCGCCTCGTACCTCATGGCGATGGCACCGACCGTACTCGTCTACCTGTTCTCCCAGCGCTGGGTGATCAGCGGACTGACCCAAGGGGCCGTCAAGCAATGACAACGACAGCACTCAGCAGGATCCCGGCCCACCCCCGCGCCCGGGACGCGTCGGTCCTGCGCGGCGACCACTGGCGTGTCACCGTGCTCACCGAGGGGCTGCTGCGTCTGGAGTGGTCCGAGGACGGCGGGTTCGAGGACCGCGCGTCGAGCTTCGCGCTCCACCGCGACCGGACCACGCCCGAGTTCACGGTCCGGGAGAGCGACGAGGCCCTCGAGGTGTCCACGAGCCGCCTCCATCTCCTCTACGACCGGCGGGAGTTCAGCGCGAACGGTCTGGTCGTCACGTCCCCGGCCGGTGGCCGCTGGCGCTTCGGGGAGCGGCGCCCGGACAACCTGGGCGGCACGGCCCGCACCCTAGACGACGCGGACGGGCGCATCCCGCTGGAGGACGGTGTCGCCGCCCGCGACGGGATCGCCGTCATCGACGACTCGACGTCGTTCCTCTTCGACGACGAGGGCTGGGTGGCATCGCGCGAGCCCGGACGGCTCGACCTGTACGTCTTCGCGTACGGCCACGACTACGGCGAGGCGGTGCAGGCGCTGTACGCGCTGTCGGGGCGGCCGCCCGTGCTGCCGCGCTGGACGCTGGGCAACTGGTGGAGCCGCTACCACGCGTACACCACCGACTCGTACCTGGAACTGTTCGACCGCTTCGACGCGGAGAAGCTGCCGTTCTCCGTGGCCGTCATCGACATGGACTGGCACCGCGTCGACTCGGTGCCGGCGCAGTACGGCACCGGCTGGACGGGCTATTCGTGGGAGCGCAAGCTCATCCCCGACCCGGAGGCCTTCCTCGGCGAGCTGCACCGCCGTGGCCTGCGGACCACCCTGAACCTGCACCCCGCCGACGGGGTCCGCCCGTTCGAGGACGCGTACCCGGAGGTGGCGCGGGCGGTCGGTGTGGACCCCGCCTCCGACGCGACGATCCCCTTCGACCTCACCGACCGGGCGTTCCTCGACGCCTACTTCCGCCTCCTGCACCACCCGCTGGAGGACCAGGGTGTCGACTTCTGGTGGGTCGACTGGCAGCAGGGCAGCACGTCTCGGATCCCCGACGTGGACCCGCTGTGGCTCCTGAACCACTTCCACTTCCTCGACTCGGGGCGCGAGGGCCGCCGGCCGATGGCGTTCTCCCGCTACGCCGGCCCCGGCAGTCAGCGCTACGGTGTCGGCTTCTCCGGTGACACGGTGGTGTCCTGGGAATCCCTCGCCTTCCAGCCTGAGTTCACCGCGTCGTCCGCCAACATCGGCTACGGCTGGTGGAGTCACGACATCGGCGGCCACACCCGCGGCGTCCGCGACGACGAACTGGCCACGCGTTGGCTGCAGTTGGGTGTCTTCTCCCCCATCCTGCGCCTGCACTCGGCGAACAACCCGTTCATCCGCAAGGAGCCGTGGCAGTTCCCGTCCGAGCCTCGGCAGGCGATGGGCGACGCGCTCCGGTTCAGGCACCGGCTCGTGCCGTACCTGCACACCATGAACCACGTCGCGGCGACCGGCACACCGCTGGTGCGCCCGATGTACCACGTCGAGCCGGAGCGCCACGAGGCGTACGACGTGCCCAACCAGTTCACCTTCGGCAGCGAGCTGATCGTGGCGCCCCTCACCACCCGCCGGGACGAGGTGACACTGCTTTCGTCCACACCGGCGTGGCTGCCGCCCGGGACCTGGACCGACATCTTCACCGGCACGGTGTACGACGGCGACCGCCACATCGAGCTGCACCGCGGCCTCGACGGGATGCCGGCCCTGCTGCGCGGCGGTGGCATCCTGCCGTTGGCCGGGCCCGACGACCTGGACGCCACCCGCAACCCCGAACACCTCGAACTGCTCGTCGCACCTTCGGAGAGCGGCACGTTCACCCTGATCGAGGACGAAGGCCAGGGCGACGGCACGAACCTGCGCACCGTCACCACGCGTCTGGAGTGGGACGCCGGGTCCGGCACCCTGCGCATCGGCGCGACGGACGGTCCCGAGGGCATCGTCCCCGCCGCCCGCACCTGGACGGTGACGTTCCTGGCGGACCTGCCCACGGGCCCGGCCCTCGTCGACGGCAACCCCTGCGACGTCACCGGCGGACCGGGCCGGTTCAGCGTCACGGTCGGGGCGGCGGCCACCTCCTCCGCCACGACGGTCGAGGTGAAGCTCGGCTCGCCGCTCAACCCGGACCGTACGCGGGACACCATCCAGGGCATCCTCGCCGCGGCCCAGTTCGACAACCCGACGAAGCTGGAGATGTGGCGCATCGTGACGTCCCCCGGCCCGCTGACGTCGAAGATCTCGGCGCTGCATGCGCTGCGGGTTCCTGCGGAGTTGTTGAGCGCGGTGATGGAACAGTTGACGGCCCGGGAGCGGTGATCCGGAGCCACCGCTGATCCGGATCCGCCACTGATCCGGAGCCGCCACTTCACCCCAGGAAATCCACCAGCGTGGCGTTCAACTCCTCCGGTGCGGTGAGCGGCAGGGAGTGGTGCGTGGCTCCGCGGAGCACGGCCACCTCGCCCCGTGGGAGTGTCAGGCGAGCCTTGTCTGCGACCTTGCCGGAGTGGTGGGCGCGGCTGTGCTCCGCGAGCAGCGTCAGCACCGGCATCCGGAGGCCGGTGACCCGCGGGCGGCCGCCGGCGATGAGCTTGCGACCGGGAACCGTGGCGGCCAGCGCGTAGAGGCGTTGCCAGTCCTCGTCCGGGTGGGCGTCCCGCGTCTCCCAGGCCAGAAAGGAGCGGGCACGGGCCTCGCTCGGGCGGACGAGGGTGGGCAGCGCGCGCAGCAGATAGCCGGGGCGGAATCCGGCGAAGACCTGCGTGGGGTCGACGAGGGCGAGCCGGTCGATCCGCTGCGGGGCGTGCAGCGCGTACCGGACGGCTGTCCAGGCGCCGTACGAGTGGCCGCACAGGTGCGTGCGGGTGAGGCCGAGCCCGTCGAGGAGCGCGTCCATCCAGGCCATCAGGTCGTCGGCGTTCCGCAGCGGTACGCCACGGCGTTCGGTGCGGCCGGCGTCGCCCAGCAGATCAATCGCGTAGATCCGGTACCGCTTGCCGAGATCCGGTGCGTTGGCGAACCAGACCAGACCCGTCGCCGAGCCGCCGGGCAGCAGCACGAGCGGTCTGCCGTCCGCCGGTCCGTGCACATGGACCCGGGTACGCCCGTACGGCGTGACGACGTCGCGCTCTTCCGTGAACTCGGGCCAGCGGGCCAGGAGTTCGTCATAGGCGCGGTCGAAAGCGGACAGGGACACGGGTCTTCCTCTCGATCGGCTCATCCTCGGTCCAGATACGCCAGCACCGCGAGTACCCGCCGGTTGTCGTCGTCCGACACGGTGAGCTCCAGCCTCTGGAAGATGTTGGCGGTGTGCTTGGACACCGCGCGTTCCGTGACGACGAGCTTCTCGGCGATGGCGGCGTTGGAGCGGCCCTGCGCCATCAGTTCGAGCACCTCGGTCTCCCGGGGAGTGAGGCGGTTCACGGCGCGGTCGCGGGTGGAACTGCGGGCCAGGAGCTGCGAGATGACCTCGGGGTCCATCGCGGTGCCGCCCGCGGCGACGCGGCGTACGGCGTCGACGAACTGCGCGGCGTCGAACACACGGTCCTTGAGCAGATAGCCGGTGCCTCCTCTGCCGTCGGCCAGGAGTTCACGCGCGTACAACTGCTCGACGTGCTGGGAGAGGACCAGGATCGGCAGCCCGGGACGGGCCCGGCGGGCGGCGAGGGCGCACCGCAGGCCCTCGTCGGTCTGCGTCGGCGGGAGCCGGACGTCGACGACGGCGACCTCGAGGCTCGGTTCCTCGAGCGCGCGGGCGAGATCGGGTCCGTTGTCCACCGCGGCGAGCACCTCGAAGCCGAACGCCTCCAGCATGCGTACGAGTCCGTCGCGCAGCAGGAAGAGGTCCTCGGCGATCACTACGCGCACGCTGGCTCCCGTGGGGCTCTCGGCAATCGGCTCACGCCACGCTACCGGGCGGGAGCAGGCTGCACGGGATCTCCATCGTGACGCTGGTGGGTCCGCCGTCGGGGCTGTGCACGGTGAGGGTGCCGTCGAAGGCGTCGAGTCGGCGGGCGATGCCGCGCAGGCCGGAGCCCTCGGGGTCGGCGCCGCCGCGGCCGTCGTCGGTGACGTCGATGCGCAGGACGCCGTATTGGTGGGTGAGTTGGAGGCGGATCCGGGTGGCGGCGGCGTGCTTGGTGGCGTTCGTCAGTGCCTCGCTCGTCGCGAAGTAGGCGGCGGATTCGACGGCGGCCTCGGGGCGGCCGGGCAGTTCGGTCCGGGGCTCCACGGGCACGGGCATCCGCAGGGCCAGTGCGCGGACGGCGTCGGAGAGGCCGCGTTCGGCGAGGACGGGCGGGTAGATGCCGCGGACGAGTTCGCGCAGTTCCTCCAACGCCCGGACGGAGTCGGCGCGGGCCCGGGCGAGCAGCGCCCGGGCGGTCGCCGGGTCGCTCTCCATGAGTGCGTCGACGGTGCCGAGGTGCATGCCCATCGCGACGAGCCGGGCCTGCGCGCCGTCGTGCAAGTCGCGTTCGATGCGGCGCAGTTCGGCGGCGGAGGCGTCGACGGCGTCGTGTCGGGTCCGGGCGAGTTCCTCGACGCGCTGCCGCAGCTCGGCGCCGTGCGGGGCGAGCAGCCATCGGGTGAGCGTGAAGTGGACGCGGAGCATCGGTTCCGCCGCGTAATAGGCGGCGACGGCGATGAGGGTGGCGAGTACGGCGGCGGCCAGTGCGGTGGCCTGGCCGCTGACCGGGACGAAGCCGTACCACCACACTCCGCCGTCGAACGCGCGCCAGAGTCCCGCCGCGAGCGCGTAGCCCTCGACCGGGTACGCGACGAGTGCGGCGGGCAGTAGCGCGGTACCGAATCCGGCGGTCATGTCGGCCGCGAGCCAGCGCAGGTCCCGCCAGGTCGCCGGGTCGCGCAGCAGCCGCAGACACGCGTCCGGCTGCCCGAGCAGACCGGTCAGCCGGTCGCCCGGCCGAGGCCGGTACGCGGCCCGCGGGATCGTCACGCCGCACCAGCGCGCGGCCAGCACGCGCCGTACGTCGGCGTGGGAGCGGACGAGGCGCAGCAGCGGCGGGGTGGTGAACAGGCCGACGCCGGCCACGATGCAGACGATCGAGACGACGGACGTCACGAACAGGACGAGGGATCCGCCGAGCGACAGCAGGGACAGCGCGAGGCCACGAGCCCCGGCCAGCGCCGCCCCCTTGATCCGCTCGATCCGTGTGACGCGCATGTCGGTGATCCGTCCGCCGCCCCGTAGCCCCGTTCCGCTCACCTTATGCCGGGCCGGCTCCGGCGCCTCAGGCGGCAACGGCCACCGCCTCGACCGCCGGGGCCCTCAACACCCGCCGTGTCGTGGCGAGTCCGGTGCCGAACGTCGCCGCAGCGGCGACGGCCACCGTGGCCGCCCAGATCCACGGCCCTTGCCCCGGCAGCACTCCGTCGGCACGCACCGCGGTGAACGGCACGAGCCCGGCGAGCGCCGCGATCGTCCCCGCGACCACGCCGGTGACCGTCAGGACCGCGCTCTCCGCGCCGACCATCGTGAGGACCTGCCCCGGGGTCGCGCCCGCGAGCCGCTGGCCGCCGAACTCGCGGCGCCGGTGGACGGTCGCCGCGTACAGGCTGTTGATCAGCATGATGCAGGCGAAGACGACGATGATGCCGACGACGATCAGGTTGAGCGTCGCGAGGTTCTTGTCGTCGACGCTGCGCGCGAGGCCGGAGGACGCGACCGCGTCGTTCTCCACGGCCTGCATGGAGAGCGTCGCCGTCGCGACGCCGATGAAGAGGATCAACGGCATCAGCACGGCGGAGAGATCCCCGGCGCGCTGTCGCAGGTTGTGGACCGTCAAGTACCCGCTCGCGCCGGTCAGCGCGGTGAGCGGCCGGGTGAGCACCGCGAGCGCGGCGCGCAGCAGCGCGGGGGCGAACGTGGCGAAGCCGATGGACAGCAGAATCGCGCCGTAGGCGGGGAGCGCCATCAGCGCCGGATCGGTGGTGTCGAAGGCGAAGGTGGCGCTCGCCGAGCAGACGCCGAGCACGAGCGCCGCGGTCCCGCCGACGGTCCGCAGGCGTCCGCGCGGCCGTCGCCCGCCGGCCTGCTGCCGAGTGGCGCGGCGCACCGCGAGGAACGCGGCACCGGTCGACGCCAGCACCGTCACCGCGGCGCCGCTGCCCGCCGCGACCGGCCCGAACACCGGGTCGACACCGTGCGCTACCTGCTCGGTGTCCTGGAAGGCACCCACGAGCGCGCGCCCGCCGAGGATCGCGGGTCCGATGGCGAGCAGTGACGCGACGATCCCGATCAGGGCCGCCTCGCCGACGACCATGCGCTTGATCTGTGCGGGCGTCGCGCCGCAGCTGCGGAGCAGGGAGAGTTCCACGGCGCGCTGGCGTACGTTCACGGTCAGCGTGGAGGCGATCGCGAAGAACACCAGGAGCGTGCCGTACCCGCCGACCACGCTCGCGGACGTGGTCAGGGTCTCGGCGCTGGTGTCGTCGACGCCGGCCTGGGCGGCGGTGTCGTAGAGCGAGTCGAAGGACATGACGATCACCGCGCCGAGGAACGCGGACAGCAGCGTCGCGGCGAACCGTCCGGGGCGGTGCCGCACGGACCGCAGGGCCAGGGAGAACATGCGCTCACACCTCCATCTCGGTGTGCGCCGCGGCGTTGGTGGTCTCCGTCGGGCGGTCCCCGAGGTGCGCGAGCCGTTCGGCGACGGCGTCCACGCTCGGCGCGTCGAGGCGCCCGGCGAGCCGTCCGTCCGCGAGGAAGAGCACCGTGTCGGCGTACGAGGCGGCCACCGGGTCGTGCGTGACCATCACGACGGTGCGGCCGTGCAGCCGCGCCGCCTCCCGGAGCAGGGTGAGGACCTCCCGCGCGCTGCGGGTGTCGAGCGCGCCGGTCGGCTCGTCGGCGAAGACCACGGCCGGTTCGGCGACCAGCGCGCGGGCGATCGCGACGCGCTGGCGCTGCCCGCCGGACAGTTCGGCGGGCCGGTGCCCGAGGCGCTCCGCGAGGCCCACCTGCCGCAGCGTCTCGCGCACCCGAGCCCGGTCGACCCGCCGCCCGGCGAGTCGCAGCGGCAGGCTCGTGTTCTGCTCCACGGTGAGGGTGTCGAGGAGGTTGTACTGCTGGAACACGAAACCGATCCGGGTGCGGCGGAACTTGGTGAGCGCCGCTTCGGTGCCTCCGGTCAGCTCTTCCCCGTCGACCGTGACGATCCCGCCGTCCGGCCGGTCGAGCCCGGCCGCGCACTGGAGCAACGTCGACTTGCCGGAGCCGGACGGGCCCATGACCGCGGTGAAACTCCCGGCGGGCAGAGACAGCGACACCCCGTCCAGCGCGGTCACCGCGGCCTCGTCCGTCCCGTACACCTTGCGCACCCGGTCGAGCCGGAGTGCTTCCGGGCTGCGTGCCGGCCGGACCTTCCTGCGCGCACGACTCGTACGACCGACCATCGTCGGCACCTCCACGTCTTCACGTGGGGCACCGCTTGTGCCCCGGTGACGACGCTATGGAGCAACGGGTGCGGGCACATTGGGCGCAGTGCCCCTCGGTGGGGTGGAGTTTCCTACACCTGGTGGCGGGGGTTTTCCTGGTCGCTCGGCGTCCGCGTGAAGCGTCGCGCCGTGGGGGCGAGGGCGGCTGCCGCCGGGGCCAGGAAGCAGATCAACGCGCAGGTGAGCAGCACAGGTTGGGTACCGAAGGTGGTGATGGCGGGCGCGATGAGGGCGAGGCCGAGCGGGGCCAGGCCGTAGGAGAGCAGGAAGTCGAGGGAGGAGACGCGGGCGAGTTTGTCGGGGGCGATCTCGCGCTGTGTGGCCGTGAACCAGGGCACGTTGAACAGTTCGATACCCAGGCCGGCGACCGCGTAGGCGGCGACGACCACCGCGGGGTGCACCGGCAGCGTCAGGCTGAGCGGGGCGAAACCGTAGACCGCCAGGCCCGCGAGCGCCGACCAGCCCTGGGAGCGCGGGCGCCAGCGGGCGATGACCAGGGCGCCGACGAGGGCGCCGACGGCGTACGCGGTGGTGGCCGCGGCGAGCACCGCCTCGGTGTCGTAGCGGTCGCGGCTGATCAACGGCAGGGCCACTCCGGTGGCGGAGTAGCCAGTGGCGATGACGGCGGTGAGCGCGCCGAGGCCGGCGACGAACCACGGGTGGCGGCGGGCCTCCCGCACGCCCTCCAGGAACTCGCGGCGGAACGAGGCCCGTTGGGGCGCCTGCGACTCGGCCTCGATCCCCACGGGGGGTGTCTTCGCGCCGCGGCCGGGGACGAGCGCCGCCACCAGCCAGAGCGCTCCGATACCCAGGAGCAGGGCCTTGATGTCGAGCACGGCGGCGAGCAGCGCGGCGAGCGAGGGACCCATCAACGTACTCGCGCGGACCGCCAACGTCATGGCGGCATTGGCCTGTTGGCGTCGTTCGGGCTCGACGACCTCCGCCGCGAGCGCCTGGAACGCCGGGCGGCACGCCCCCTGCCCGGCGCCCGCGAGCAGCGCGGCGCCGGCCATCAGGAGCAGTGAGCGCCCCAGGCCCGCGGCCAGAAGGGGCGCGGCCACGGCCGCGGCCAGCGCGGACCACAGGACCACGGCGCGGCGCGAGTGCCGGTCGGCCAGCACTCCGCCGATGGCGACCGCACCGAGGAAGCCGGCGGTGCGGGCCGCCAGGGCGAGGCCCAGGCCCGCCGCCGTGAGGTCGCGTTCGAGTACGGCGAGCCCGAGGACGAACGGCAGGGCCCAGGTCGCGAGGCCGGATGCGGTGGTGCCGGTCCACAGGCGCAGGAAGGCGGGGTCGAGCAGGACGGGCCGCGGGCGCGGCGGCCGGGTGATGGCGGGGTCCTGGGGTGGCGAGGTGGTCACGGTTGGCGACTCCCATGGGTCGGCGATCGACGGGGATCGGTGGGTTTTTCGCCCAACAGGCGGGCGACGGGGATCAGTGAGTGTTTTCGCCCAACAGGCGCGCGATCGCGCGGCATTGACCCGCAGCGCGCGGGTCTGCCGCAGGACCGGATGTCGGGCACGGACTAGCTTAGTGAAAACGATTGTCGTTACAGTACCTCTCGGGTTCCACCACCCCGCACCGGGGTGACGGCTCCCGTGCCTCCCCCTGCCCACCACCAGGAACACCCTTGAGGAGCAAGCCCCTTGCACCGCACCGCCACCGGAACCGCGCTGCTCGACCAGCTGCCGCCCCCGCTGCCCGCCGAGCAGATCATCGCCCTCAATCAGCCCAAAGCGGACCTGCACACGTCCCGTACGTACGAGTGGAACGGCTGGTCCTTCGATGTGCCGCCGGGCGTCTTCATGCCCGGCTGGACGAGCCGCATGATCCACGAGTGGCTGCTCGACGGCCGCATCGCTGTCGAGGGCCGCCGCTACGCCGCCATGGGCGCGGGACTCGGCGTCGAGGCCGTCACCGCCGGGGTGCGCGGCGCCGACAAGATCTACGCCATCGATGTGCACGAGGAGAGCGTCGCCGCTGCCGCACGCCACTACGAACGGCTGGTGGGCCGGAGCCCGGACGGCGAGTTCACACCCGTCGTCGGCGACCTCTTCGACGGCCTGCCCGCGGGAGTGCAGGTGGATGTCGTCACGTTCAATCCGCCCGCCGTCAGCCAGCCCGTCAGCGACGACCCCCACGTCGTACGGAACACGTGCGTGGGCGCTCCCCTGCTCGAGCGGTTCTTCGCGCAGCTCGCCGGGCGTGACCTGCTCGCGCCCGGTGGCGAGGTCTTCGTCATCGCCTCCAACACCGCGGATCTGCACACCATCGTGCGGCACGCCCTGGACCACGGGTTCGAGCCCGAGATCGCCCATTTGCACGACTGGCAGGACGGTGTGCTCACCTTCCTGTTCCGCCTGACCCGCACCGCCGAACCGACCCGCACCACCGAAGGGGCCTCCGCGTGAAGCACACCGACGAGCTGTTCGCCGCGGCGCTCGGCGGCGAACTCGGCCCCGATCCCTCGACGTTGACGGCCACCAGCGTCTTCTGGATCCACCACGGCACCCGGCTCGCGGGCGGTGATGTGACGTACCTCAACCAGTACGTTCTCGTCCGGCTCGGCGGCTCCTTCGGCGGCTGCGCCTTCGAGGCGGGCGAGATCGGGCCCGAGCTGTGCCGGGAGGTTTCCGGCAGCCCCCTCGACACCCTGCTCCGGGAGGGGCCGCGCCCGCTGCGGATCGCCGCCCTCGACGCGTATCTCGCCGAACAGCGACCGCACCGCGAGGCGGCCGACGCCGAGCCCGTGACACTCCCCGCGGGTCCGCCCGAGGTGCGTGCCGTCGCCCGGGACACCGCCATCGCCGGGCTCCTCGACCTGCCGGCGGGCGCCCGCGTCGGCCTCATCGGTGTCGTCAACCCGCTGGTCGCGGCGATCCGGGAGCGTGGCGGGGTGCCGCTCCCCTGCGATTTCAATCTGCGGGCCACCCAGTGGGGCGACGAGGTCACCGACGACATGCATCAGGTCCTCGACACCGCCGACGCGATGGTCGCCACCGGCATGACACTCGGCAACGGCAGCTTCGACACCGTCCTGGAGCGCTGCCGCGCCCGCGCCGTCCCGCTGATCGTCTACGCGCAGTCCGGCGGCGCCGTCGCCCGCGCCTTCCTCGGGGACGGGGTGTCCGCGCTGTCCGCGGAGCCCTTCCCGTTCTCGCAGTTCAGCGCCGACCCGAGCACCCTGTATCGCTACCGGTCCGCGAGCGGCTCGTGACGGCTGGAACCCGTCGGGCCGCCCCCGGTGCCGTCCGCACCGGCACCGGGTACGCGCCCTGTCACCACGGCGAGATCCTGCAAGGTGTCTTCCGGGACGAGCACGGGCGATGTCGCCCGGGCCTCGTCACGCTCCCGATGAGCGAGCCGGGAACGCACGCCCGGTTCACCCCCGGGCCCGGCGTGCTCACCGTCGTCCCCGCCGACCGCACGAAGGCGCTGCGCGCCGCCACCCTCACCGTCGAGGAGTGCGCCTCGCAATGTGAACGGGAGCCGTGCGGTGGCGTGTTGACGCTGGTCGGCGACATTCCCGTCGGTCTCGGCATGGGCAGTTCCACCAGCGACGTGCTCGCCACCGTACGGGCCGTGGCCGACGCCTTCGGGCTGTGTCTCGCTCCCGACGTGGTCACCCGGATCTCCCTGAGCGCCGAGCTGGCCTGCGACCCGCTGATGCTGGACGGCCGTCCGCGCCTGTTCGCGCAGCGGCACGGCCAGGTCCTCGAAGTGCTCGGCGAGGCGCTTCCCCCGGTGGTCGTCGTGGGCTGCGCCCTGGCCGGCGGCGCACCGGTCGACACCCTCGCCCTGCCCGCCCCGACCTGCGCCGACACCGACGTCGACGCCTACGAGACCCTGCGCGCCCAGCTGCGTCGCGCCGTGCGTGACCGTGACCCCGCCCTGCTCGGCCGCGTCGCCACGGCCAGCGCCCGGCGCGGTCAACTGCGGCTCGGCCATGCCGGGTTCGAGACGCTCACCGCCCTCGCGGACCGGGCGGGCGCCGTCGGCGTGCAGATCGCGCACAGCGGGTCCGTCGCCGGTGTCCTCTTCGACCCGGCAGCCCCCGGGGCCCGGCATCGCATCCGCCGCTGCGCGCGGGACCTGGACCGTGCGGGCCTGCCCGTCACCCGGACGTTCACGACCTTCCCCACACCTGAGGAGTTCGCCCATGGAGCAGCACATAGCCGAGGCGATCGGCCGACCGGACCTGATACGCCTCGACGACCGGCTCGTCTGTCTGCGCTTTGAGACCATGAAGGTGGTCTCCGCCCTGAAGGCCGTCGAGCATCTGCTCGTCACGGGCGCGGTCCGCCGCGGCGACACCCTCCTCGACAGCTCGAGCGGCATCTACGCCTACGCGCTCGCGCTGGCCTGCCACCGGCACGGCATGCGCTGCCACATCGTCGGTTCCACCACCGTCGACCACACCCTGCGCACCCAACTCGCGCTGCTGGGCGCGACGTTGGAGCAGATGGAGCCCTGCGCCGACCTCAAGCTGGATCAGAAGCGGCGCGTCGCCCGCATCCAGGAGATCCTCGCCGAGCACCCCGACTACCACTGGATGCGCCAGTACCACGACGACATCCACTACCTCGGATACCGCGCGGTCGCCGACCACGTACGCGAGCAGTTGGGCGCGGGCGAGCCGGTCACGGTCGTCGGCGGCGTCGGGTCCGGTGTCTCGACCGGGGCGCTCGCCCGCTATCTGCGGGAGTCGGGCGGCGATGTCCGCCTCGTCGGTGTGCAGCCCTTCGGGAGCATCACCTTCGGCAGCGAACACGTCGCCGACCCGGACATCATCATCGCCGGGATCGGCAGCTCCATCCCGTTCGGCAACGTCGACCACGCGTCGTACGACGTCGTCCACTGGGTCTCGTTCGACGCCGCGCTCGCCGGCAGCGTCGATCTGCTGCGCCGCCATGCCGTCTTCGCGGGTCTGTCCACGGGGGCCGGGCACCTCGCGGCCGGCTGGGAACGGGGCCAGGATCCGGGGCGCACCGTGCTGTTCATCGCCGCCGACACCGGCCACCGCTATGTGGACAGCGTCTTCGCCCGCCACGCAGAGGCCGCCCGCGTGGAGGACCTCGCCCCGCGCCCCGTCGCTTCTCTCGACGAACTCGCCCTGCCCTGGTGCCGGATGAGCTGGGACGGGGCGGGTGCGCCCGCCGCGGCGGTGGCGTAGGCGAGCGCCGATCCCGACGAGCCCCACGACCGTTCCTCTCCATGGAAAGGGTGGCCGCATGCCCCCACCCCTCACCCCCGCGCCGACCACACCGGCGGGCGCTTCTACGGCGGATCCGGCAGGCCCGGCGGACTTGGCGGATCCGACCACCGGCCTGGAGCCGACGCCTGGGAAGAAGAAGCTTCTTGCCACCCTTCCGGGCCTGCTTCTGACCTGCGCGGTTCTCGGCGCACTGCTCGCCGTCTCGGTCGTGGTGGCCATCGGGCTCGGTGCCGCGGTGGTCCCCCCGGGCGAGACCGCGCACTACCTGTGGGCCGCGCTGACCGGCGGGACGATCCGGGCCGACGAGGTCACCACGTACCAGATCATCTGGCAGATCCGGGCGCCACGCGTCCTGCTCGCCGCGCTGGTCGGTGCGGGCCTGAGCGCGATCGGTGTCGCCGTCCAGGCCATGGTGCGCAACGCGCTCGCCGACCCGTTCGTCCTCGGTGTCTCGTCCGGGGCCTCGGTCGGGGCGGTCACCGTCACGGTCACCGGTGGGCTCGCCGCGCTCGGCATCTACGCGGTGTCTGCGGGGGCTTTCCTCGGTGCGCTGGCCGCGTCCGTCCTCGTCTACGTGGCCTCCGCGCGCCGCGGCGCGCTGTCGCCGCTGCGTCTCGTCCTGACCGGCGTGGCCCTGTCGTTCGGCTTCCAGGCGCTGATGAGCGTCATCGTCTACCTCGCCCCCGACAGCGAGGCCACGAGCACCGTCCTGCACTGGACGCTCGGTGGCTTCGGCGCCGCCACGTGGGGTGTGCTGCCCCTCGTGACCGGCGTGGTGCTGGTCGGTGTGGTCGTCCTGCACCGGAACGCCCGCGCCCTCGACCTCCTCGCGCTCGGCGACGAGGCCGCCACGAGCCTGGGCATCGACCCCGACCGGCACCGCAAGGCACTGCTCCTGCTGGTCTCCCTCGTCACCGGAGTTCTGGTCTCGGTCAGCGGTGCCATCGCCTTCGTCGGTCTGGTGCTGCCGCATCTGGTGCGCATGGTGGTCGGCGCCACCCACGCCCGGGTGCTGACGGTCGCGCCGCTCGCCGGAGCCGTGTTCATGGTCTGGGTAGACCTGGTCTCCCGCACGCTGGCCGCCCCGCGTGAACTGCCCCTCGGTGTCATCACCGCGCTCGTCGGCGTGCCGGTGTTCATCACGTTGATGCGCCGCAACGGCTATGTGTTCGGGGGCCGTTGAGATGGATCTGCGACTCGACGGCCTCTCGGTCGTCACCGACGGGAAGAGCCTCGTACGTGACCTGTCCCTCGACGTACCCGAGGGCGAGGTCGTGGGTCTCGTCGGCCCCAACGGCAGCGGCAAGTCCACCGCGCTGCGCTGCGTCTACCGGGCCCTGCGGCCCACCTCGGGCGCCGTACGGGTGGGCGGCGACGACGTGTCACGCCTGCCGCTGCGGCGCAGCGCGCAGCTCATCGCGGCCATGACGCAGGACGGCGCAGTCGACCTCGACTTCACCGTCGAGGAGGCCGTCGCCCTGGGCCGCGCGCCCCACCTGCGCGGCAACCAGCGCCTGAGCCGGCACGAACGCGAGGTGTGCGCCGCGACCATGGACCGTCTCGGCATCCGCCATCTCGCCGACCGCGGCGTGCTGACCCTGTCCGGCGGCGAACGCCAGCGTGTTCTGCTCGCCCGCGCCCTCGTGCAGGACCCCGAGATCCTGGTCCTGGACGAGCCGACCAACCACCTCGACGTACGCCATCAGGTACAACTCCTGTCCCTGCTGCGGGAGTCGGGGCTCACCGTCCTGATCGTCCTGCACGATCTCAATCTCGCCGCTGCCGCCTGTGACCGGATCGGCGTGCTGTCGCAGGGACGCCTGGTGACTGCCGGGACGCCCAAGGACGTCCTGACACCCGAGCTCGTCCAGGACGTGTTCGGGGTCGAGGCGAGCGTCGTCCCGCACCCCCTGACGGGCGATCCCCAGCTGCTCTACTCGCTCGCCCCCGCCTCCGACCCGACCACCTGACCCCACCCACTCGCCACACACCGAAAGGTGCACCACCCATGCCGCAACTCCTCCCGCCCCGCGCCTCGTTCCGCAGACGGGCCGCCCTGAGCACCGCCGTGGCCACCGCATTTCTGGCCACCGCCTGCGGCGCCTCCGTGGATGCCGACTCCAAGACGGCCGCCGCCGAGAAGACCACCGTCAAGCGGTGCGGCGAGAGCGTCGCGTACACGAAGCCGAAGCGCGCCGTCGCCTATGAGGGCGGCAGCGCGGACAAGCTGTTCAGCCTGGGTCTGACCGACCGGGTGCTCGGCTACGTCATGCCGCCCGCGAACCCGCCGGTGGAGCAGTCGCCGTGGGCCAAGGAGTACGCCAAGGTCAAGAAGCTCAGCGACGACCTCCTCAACAAGGAGATCGTGGTCGACGCCAAGGCCGACTTCGTGGTCGCGGGCTGGAACTCCGGCTTCAGCGATCAGAGGGGCATCACCCCCGCGATCCTCGACAAGCTGGGCGTGCAGAGCTTCCTGCACACCGAGAGCTGCTTCAACTATCCCAAGTACCCGCAGAAACTCACCCCGTTCAAGGCCCTCTACTCCGACCTGGAGCGACTCGGGAAGATCTTCGGCGTGGAGGGGCGGGCGAAGGACGTTGTCAGTGACCTCAAGCAGCGCGTGCGGGCCGTCGAGGCGAAGGCACCCAAGGGCGAGCGCGTGCCGGTCTTCCTCTACGACTCGGGCACGGACCAGCCGTTCACGGCGGGCGCCCAGGTCCCGCCCACCGACATCATCAAGAGCGCCGGTGGGCGCAACGTCTTCGCCGACGTCGATCAGCGCTGGACACAGGTCAACTGGGAGGCCGTCGCCTCCAGTCGGCCCGAGGTAGTCATCATCCTCGACTACGGTGACCAGCCCGCCAAGAAGAAGATCGAATTCCTGAAGAGCTCACCGCACACAAG
The DNA here is from genome assembly GCF_054871485.1 of Streptomyces sp. UC4497. NCBI lineage: Bacteria > Bacillati > Actinomycetota > Actinomycetes > Kitasatosporales > Streptomycetaceae > Streptomyces > Streptomyces sp. UC4497. The sequence continues at coordinate 68,686 of NZ_JBTYHB010000025.1, forward strand.
AGATCTGCCCGCGGTCAAGAAGAACAACTTCTTCGTGCTCGACTACAACGAGGGCATCAGTGGACCGCGCAACATCGACGGCCTGGAGAAGTTCGGCAAGTATCTGCGCGACCTGAAGCGCTGACGCTACTCCAACGGGCAACTGGCGAGCAGCGTCGCAGAGTTCGCGTCGGCCGGCCGCCGGACGGTGTGGTCGGCCGGGGGCCGTCCCTTGCCTGCGACCCACTCCTCCATGGCCTCGAAGGCGGCCCGGTGGCACGGCACGATCGGGCGGAGCTTGTCGGGGAAGGTGTCGACGAGGGAGTCGACGTGGGTGCCGTCCTCGATGCGGTAGTAGCGCAGCAGGGCGCCCCGGCCGGACTCCCGCACCATGTCGGCGTAGACGTCGGAGCCCTTGCCGGCCGGGAGCAGGACGTCGAGGGTGCCCTGGAGGGTGATCAGGGGTTTGCCGATGCGGCCGGTCAGGGCGATGCGGTCGACGGCGCGGTGGACCGCGGCAGGGCGGTCGGCGTAGGCGTAGTCGGCGTCGCACGCCGGGGTTCCCGGGGCGCAGTACGGGGTGCCGGCCTCCGTCGCACCGTCGTAGTCCGGGTCGAGTTCCTCGCGGTAGATGCGCTGGGTGAGATCCCAGTAGACCTTGTGGTGGTAGGGCCACAGGAACTCGGATCCTGCCGGGTAGCCCGCCTTGTGCATGGCCTGCTGCGCGGCTTCGGCGCCCTCGCCCCCGGCCGCGTACGTCGGGTAATCGCGCAGGGCCGGGGGCAGGAAGGTGAGCAGGTTGGGGCCCTCGGTGCGCCAGAGGGTGCCCTCCCAGTCCACTCCCCCGTCGTACAGCTCCGGGTGGTTCTCCAGTTGCCAGCGCACCAGGTAGCCGCCGTTGGACATGCCGGTGGCAAGAGTGCGGGCGGGTGGGCGGTGGTAGCGCTGGGCGACAACTGTCTTGGCCGCGCGGGCGAGTTGGGTGACGCGGTCGTTCCACTCGGCGATGGCGTCGCCCGGCCTGCGGCCGTCGCGGTAGAAGCTCAGGCCGGTGTTGCCCTTGTCGGTGGCGGCGTAGGCGTAGCCGCGCTCGAGGACCCAGTCGGCGATCGCGCGGTCGTTGGCGTACTGCTCGCGGTTGGCCGGGGTGCCGGACACCACGAGGCCGCCGTTCCAGTGGTCGGGCAGCCGGATCACGAACTGGGCGTCGTGGTTCCACCCGTGATTGGTGTTCGTGGTGGAGGTGTCGGGGAAGTAGCCGTCGATCTGGATGCCGGGGACGCCGGTGGGGGTGGGCAGATCCTTGGGCGTGAGGCCGTTGTAGTCGGCCGGGTCCGTGTGACCGGACCCGACCGTGCCCGCTGTCGTCAACTCGTCCAGACAGTCGACCTGTTGGCGTTCCGCGCCGGGTACGCGCAGCTGGGCGCGGGCGGCGCAGTGACCGCCGGGAGTCGCCGCGTCGGCTGCGGGTGCCGTCGCGGTGGACGCGAGGACCAGTGAGCAGATTCCCGCGAGCGGCAGTGCCCCGAGTGCGGTTCGTCTGCGGTGTGGACGGGTTTCCGTGCGGGCCGAGGGCATCCATTCCTCCAAGTGACGTGTGGCGGGGGCTCGTCAGCCGCCGAGGCCGAAGAACTTGCTGATCCAGTGGCTGGAGCAGATCGAGTCCAGGAAGTACGGGGCGCCGGTGCTGCCACACTGTTCGGCGCCGGTTCCCGGGTCGACGGGGGTGCCGTGGTTGATGCCCGGCACCTTGTCGACCTCGACGGCCACCGTGCCGTCGGACGTCGCGTACGAGTCCTGCTGCGTGGCGTTCGGGCCGATGCCGGCGGTGCTTGTCGGCGTCTGGCCCACGCCGTGCAACTCCGTCCACTGGTCGCGGAGTTCGGTGCCGTTGCGCGGTGCGACGGTGGTGTCCTTGTCGCCGTACCAGATGGCGACGCGCGGCCAGGGGCCGGAGTACGACGGGTTGGCGTCACGCACAAGCCGGGCCCATTCGGTCGGGCTCTTGTCCACGCCCGGGTTCATGCAGGAGTAGGCGCCGAGGACGTCCTTCGCGCACCCGGAGGGCAGGCCCGCGACGATCGCGCCGGCGGAGAACACGTCCGGGTAGGCGGCCAGCACGGCCGAGGTCATGGCGCCGCCCGCGGACAGGCCCGTCACGAACACCTTCTCGGCGTCGCCGCCGAAGGACGACACCGCGTGGTCGGCCATCTGCTTGATCGACAGTGCCTCGCCCTGGTCACGCCGGACATCGCCGGGCTGGAACCAGTTGAAGCACTTGTTCAAGTTGTTCGACGACGTCGTCTCGGCGAGCACGAGCACGAACCCGTCGCGCTCGGCCATCTCGGGCAGGCCCGAGTTGTCGGCGTACGTCTGGGCGTTCTGCGTGCATCCGTGCAGCGCGAGCACCACGGGCGCGCTGTCCGGCAGTGCCGCCGGTTTGTAGACGTACATGTTCAACCCACCAGGGTTTGAACCGAAATTGCCGACCGGAGTGAGGCTCACCGCGGCACTCGCCGAGGACGCGGGACCGACGAGGACGGACGCGAACACGAGCGAGACGACGGCGGCGAAACCGGCCGTCAAACGGCTCCACCGGCTCCGGGGCCGCGCATGGCGTGAGGGCACTGGCATGCGGAACGCTCCTTGATTCGGCACATGCCCGGTAGCACCGGGCATGTTCGGAACCGTAGGGGCGGGCCCGTCGCGTCACTATGGTTCCGGGCACCACAGGGACACGTACCGGCTTCGGTGCCGCACGGATTGCCGGGCCCCGGCGCGTCTGCTACACGCCCGCGCTTCGGCCGGTCACTGCTCCGCGTCGCGGACCAGGAGGGCGATCTGCACCCGGTTCTCGACCCCCAACTTGGCGAACAGGCTGCCGGTGTGCGCCTTCACGGTCCCGACGCTGATGCGCAGCCGCTCGGCGATCTCCGGGTTGCCGAGCCCGTCCGCGATGGCCCTGGCGGTGTCGAGTTCGCGGGCGGTCAGCGCGGACAGCCGCCTGCGTGCCGTTTCCCGTGATGTGTCGCGGGAGTGCGCGGAGTCCGGTGCGGTGGCTGCCGCGATCACCCGTGCCGTGGCCGCGGGGGACAGTACGGGTTGCCCGTCCGCGACGGTGCGCACCGCGTCGACGAGGTGCGCGGGCCTGGTGTCCTTGAGGACGAATCCGAGGGCTCCCGAGCGCAGCGCGCCCAGCACCAGTTCGTCGGAGTCGAAGGTGGTCAGCATGAGCACCCGCGGAGGGCCCGGCCGGCCGAGCAGTTCCCGGGTCGTGTCGAGACCGTCGCGTCCCGGCATCCGTACGTCCATCAGCACGACGTCAGGACGCAGCTCTTCGGCTGCCGTGAGCGCGCTGTCGCCGTCGGCCGCCTCGCCGACGACGGTCAGGTCGGGTTCGCCGTCGACCACGAGCCGCAGTGCCATCCGGACGAGTTCCTCGTCGTCGACGATGAGGACGCGTACCGGCTCCTGTCGGCTGTTCACTCGTGCCCTCTTTCGCCGTGGTGCTTCGTGTTCGGCCAGGGTAGGTGTGCCGTGAGGACGTAGCCATGGTCGGACGTGGGGTGGTGGTCGAGTTCGCCGCCGGCGAGGGTGATGCGTTCGCCGAGGCCGAGCAGGCCGTATCCCGAGCTGGGTGGTGGTGCGATGCCCGTGGCGGCCCGGGAGTTGCGGACGCTGACGTGCAGCGTGTCGCCGGGCGTTCCGTCCAGCGTGATGTGCACACGGGCCCCTGGTGCGTGCTTCGCGGCGTTGGTGAGTCCTTCTTGGACGATGCGGTAGCAGGTGCGCCCCAGGGCGTCGGGCGGGTTGCTTGTCACGGCGGTGGTGTAGTCGACGTCGACTCCGGACGAGCGGGCGTCGGCCACCAGGTCCGGGATCCGGTCCAGGGAGGGCTGCGGTGGTTCCGGTCCCGCCGGGTCGGCGCGGAGCACCCCGAGTACGTCGCGTAGTTCCTCGAGTGCCTGCCGGGAGCCGTCGGCGATGCCGCGGACCAGTGTGCGGTTCTCCTCCGCCGCCAGGTCGACGCGGTGGTCCAGGGCTCCGGCCTGCATGGCTACCAGGGAGATCCGGTGTGCGAGCACGTCGTGCATCTCGCGGGCGATCCGGTTGCGCTCCACCGCCCGCACCTGCGCCACGCGGGCGGCGTGCTCGCGCTCCATGCTGTGCGCCCGGTCCCGCAGGGAGCGCACTTCGACCCGCCGCGCGCCGATGGCCATGCCCACGGCCACCGCGATCCCCGCGGCCAGCGCCGGGAGCACGATCTGGAGCCACCACGAGTCCTCCGGCGTCCGGATCTCGTAGACCCGGCCGGTGAACTGTGCCCCGGTCACGTAGGCGAGTACGACGGCCCCGATCTCCAGGGGACGGCGACGGGAGGCGACCGAGGCCAGCGCCCACAGGGCCGCTCCGGCGGCGGCCGCCGAGACGGTCGCGGCGGCCACGACCGTGACGGCGACGGCGAGCGGGAAGCGCCGCCGCCACAGCATCACCGCGAGACATCCGAGCGCCACCAGCGGATCGCCGACGAGGAACCAGGCTCCGGTCCCGTCGCCCTGCCAATGCACCGCCACACCGGTGTAGAGCCAGGCGACCGCACCCACGCCCGCGGCCGCCAGCAGGCGCCAGGTCTGCTGCCACGCTCCGAGGCGCGGCGAGAGGTCCGTGTTCACCCGGCAATTATCGCGAGGGCAACCGGCCGGTACGTCCGACCTGAGGCGGGTGCGGCTATGACCAAGGTCGAATACGGGCCGGGCCGCCGGGCCGATGTGCGGGACGCGCCGGGCGGCCAGAGTCGTTCATGCGCCGCGCCGACCGGATCCGCGCCGTGCGCTCCCCATGCCGTCTCCTCAGGAGGAAAACAGATGCGCAGAAGGCCCCTGTCCGTCGCCCTCGCCATCCTCGCCGTCGCGGCGACCGCGACGACCGGAGCGTCGGCGGCGACGCCCGACGCCGAGGAGAGAGCGGCGGACTCCCCGCGCTGGGGCGCGTGCCCCCAGCAGGACGCGCAACAGGACCCGCAGCGGGAATCGTCATCGCGCCTCGAATGCTCGACGCTCCAAGTCCCCCTCGACTACGGCGAACCCGACGGCCGGCGGATCGAGATCGCGATCTCCCGCCTGGCGAGCGACAAGCCCGCCAAGCGTCGCGGCGTCCTGTTCGTCAACCCCGGCGGCCCCGGCGGCGAAGGACTCGACTACCCGGCCCTGCTCGCGCCCACGCTGCCGAAGAGCGTGCTCGACTCGTACGACGTGATCGGCTTTGACCCCCGTGGCGTCGGCCGGAGCACACCCGTGACCTGCGACCTGACGCCACAGCAGCGCCAACGCGGCAACTTCCCGAAGTACGCGCACACCGCCGCCGACGTCCTGCGGGAGACGAAGCACGCGCGGACCGTCGCCCGGCAGTGCGCCGACTCGCGCACGTCGTGGATGCTCCCGCACATCACCACCGCGAACACGGCGCGCGACATGGACCGCGTCCGGGCGGCACTGGGCGCGCCGAAGCTGTCGTACCTCGGTCACTCCTACGGCACCCACCTCGGCGCGGTGTACACGACACTGTTCCCCGGGCGCAGCGACCGGATCGTGCTCGACAGCAACCTAGGGCCCGACGGCTATGACCGCACCGCCTTCCGGATGCTGGCCCGTGGCATGCAGGAGCGGTTCCCGGACTTCGCCGCGTTCGCCGCCGCGCACCCCGAGTACGGTCTCGGCAGCACGCCGCGGCAGGTGACCGCCACATTCTTCCGGCTCGCTAAGCGGCTGGACGCACACCCGGTCGACGGCATCGACGGGACGGCGTTTCGCGGGTTGACCTTCGACCGCCTCTACAGCGACGCCCTCATGCCGACGCTGGCGAAGGACTGGCAGGCGCTCGACCGGGGCAAGCCGGTGTCGCCCGCCCCGTCGACGCCGGAGAACCTCATGGCAGCCTGGCTCCACGTGGTCTGCAACGACACCCGCTGGCCGGGGCAGGTCCGTGACTACCAGCGCGACGCGACGCTCGACCGCCTCAGGTATCCGATGGTGGGCGGGTCCACGGGCAGCATCGGCCCGTGCGCGTTCTGGCCGCACGAGCGCGTCGAGCCACCGGTGCGCATCACCGACCGGGGCCCCGCGAACGTCCTGATGGCGCAGAACGAGCGGGACCCCGGCACGCCACTGGCCGGGGCACGGAAGCTGCGCCAGGCCTTCGGCAAGCGGGCCACGATGGTGACGGTCGATCAGGGCGGCCACGGTGTCTATCCGTTCGGCCGCAACACGTGCGCGAACGACACGGTGACGGCGTTCCTGACCACGGGCCAGCGCCCGCCGCAGGACCGCGCGTGCACTGCCGGGCCGGTCAAGTGAAGGGGGCGCGCACATGATCCGGGAATGGCGGCGGGACCGGGCCCTGCGGCGTGTGGAACCGGGCGACGGGCGTCCATTGAAGCGGTTCCGTTGGTGGCAGCTTCCGTCCCGGGCACTGTTCCATCTGCCCCTGACGCTCCCCGACGGCCGGCAGGAGGTGTACTCCGTCGACGTCAAGCACGGCCAGAACCAGTCGTCCGGCAACGTCAGGGCCCGCCTCTACCTCGGCGGCAGGCTGCACTCGCAGTCCCGGATCCCCGCCGTCCTGCCCGTACCCGGCGGCGTCGTCGAGGTCCGGATGAGCGGCTTCGGGCTGAAGCGCTGCCATTACGTCACCGATGACGGAACCGAGTATCAACTCACCCCGGACCCCGCCTCCGCCGAGGGGCGCCGGGCGCGACTCGACCGGTCACACCCCACGCTGAGCCGCGGCCTGGCGGCCCTCTCGGTGCTCGTCCTCGTCGCCGCACTGGCCGTCCTCTTGCCGCAACTCGTCGAACAGATCACGGCGCCGCCCCCCGTCGCTGAACACACCGGCCGGTTCCACTCCCCCGTCGACCTGACGAAGTGGGGCAACATCGCGGTCGGTATCGCCACGGCGGTGGCCAGCACGGAACGGGCGCTGCGGCTGCGCTACAGCCGACTGCTCGACGGCGGGGCGGGCTGAACGAGCGGACACACCCTCCGGCGCGGCGCGGCAGGTCAGCGCCCGGGCGGCACCGTCGACGCCCTCGGGATCAGCCGCAGCGGCAGCTCCCGGTGGGCGGCGGGGTCGGCGTCCGGGGCCGCGATCAGGTCCGTGACCATGCCGCCGGCCACCGCCCCCAGGCTCACCGGGTCCTGCGCGACGGTGGTCAGGCCGGCCCACTCCGCCACCGGATGGTCGTCGAAGCCCACCACGGAGAGCTGTTCGGGGACCTCGATCCGGGCCTCGCGCAGGGCCGTGAGCAGGTCGAGCGCGAGTTCGTCGGTCTCGGCGAAGACCGCGGTGGGCGGGTCGGCGAGGGTCGTCATGTCCCCGATGGCCTCCAGCGTCGAACGCCGTCCGTGCGGCACCTCGCGTACGAGGGCGGGTTCGGTCCCCGCCTCGGCCAGGGCCTCCAGGCACCCCGTCCTGCGCTGCCGGGAGCTGTAGGTGAAACCGTCGCTCCGGCTGCCGCAGAGATACGCGATGCGGCGGTGTCCGAGGGTGAGCAGGTGTCGGGTGGCGGCGCGGCCGCCCGCGACGTCGTCCACGTACACGCTCGGCCGGCCCTCGACCTTGCGGCTGACGTACACGACCGGCATGCCGAGACCGTCGAGGCGTGCCGTCTCCTCCTCGGTGAGGTCGAAGCTGAGCACCATCAGCGCGTCGGCGTTGCGCCGGGCCGGGAGCCGCTCGAAGAAGGCCTTCCGCTCGGCCAGTTCGGCGACGGGGTAGATCAGCAGATCCAGGCCCGCACCGCTCAACTGCGTGCTCAGGCCCTGCAACACGCACCCCACGAACCAGGACGAGAGGGTGGGGGCCAGCACCGCGACATTGCCCGTGCGCCCCGTGACCAGAGAGGACGCCTGGCGGGAGACCACGAACTCCAGCTCTCTCGCTGCCTGTTCAACGCGTTGGCGCGCGTCCGGCGAGACCGTGGACATGCCGCGCAGGGTGCGCGAGACGGTCGAGACCGACACCCCGGCCCGCTCGGCCACGTCGGCCATCGTCGGGTATCGCTGGTCGGATATCGGCATGGCGGGAACGTAGCACGGCGGTGACACGTGACGACAGAAGTCTGAAAACGTTGTCTCCAACTCCGGGCTGTGCAGACCCATTGACCGTGCCGGACGTCACTGCCTAGCGTGCAAGCGTTCTCAGGAAGTTGTCAGCGATGGGTCAGCCGCCACCTCGGCAGGAGCACCTCCCCATGACATTGAGCCGTAGAAGAACCCTGTCCTCCCTGGGCATCGCTGCCGGTACCGCCGCCGCTGCCCCGCTCGTCTCGGCCTGTTCCCGGGCCTCGGCCACTCCCCCGGATCCGGCCGAGGCCCAGCAGGTGCCGCGCGGGAAGACAACCATCGACTGGTGGTACAGCTCGGTGGCCGCCAAGGACGGTGGTGACCTGGCACCCCGTCTGATCAGCGCTTTCCGAAAGCGGTATCCGCAGATCTCGGTGAACATCATCAAGGCGCCGGCCAGCACCGACACCCAACGCTCGGCGCTGTCCACGCAGTTGGCGGCCGGCAGCGCGAGTCCGGACGTCTACCAGGGTGACATCACCTGGGCCGCCCAGTTCGGCGCCGCGTCCTTCGCGCTGCCGGTGGAGTCGCTGCTGGACGAGGAGGAGTGGCAGCGTTATCCCAAGGCCCTGCTCACCTCGCTCGGTTATCAGGGTCACCGGTACGCCTTTCCCCTGTACCAGGACCAGCCGTACCTCTACTACCGCCGCGATCTGCTGCACAAGCACGGGCTGCGGGTGCCGCGCACCTGGGAGGAGCTGATGCGTACCGCACAGCGGGTCCAGCGGGCCGGGGACATCAAGCACGGCTTCGTCTGGCAGGGCAATGTGTACGAGGGGATGACCTGCAACGTCACCGAGATCCTCGCGGACGCCGGCGGTCAGGCGCTCTCCCCCGACGGCAGCCGCGCCACCTTCGCGGGTCCGGCCGCAGAAAGGGCCCTCGGGCTGATGCGGGACCTGGTGACCAGCCGCGTCTCCCCGTCCGCCGTCTCCACGTTCATCGAGCAGAACACGATCGACGACTTCTCCGCGGGCCGCTCGCTGTTCCTGCGGAACTGGCCCTACGCGTGGGGGGTGGTGGCCAACCCGGACTCCTCCTCCGTGGCCGGGAAGGTCGGCGCCGCGCTGCGACCCGGCTTCGAGGGGCGCGAGGGCGGCCTCGGCTGCCTGGGCGGCTGGTGCAACTACCTCAACCCGCACTCCCGCAAGCTGGGCGCAGCCGCGGCCTTCGCCAAGTTCATCGCCCAGGAGGGTCAGATGGTCCTCGCCGAGCACGGCGCGCAGCTGCCCACGACCCGCGAGGCCCTCAACAGCCGCTGGATCCGCGGCTCGAAGAACCCGGTCTACGCCCTGGCACCGGAGATGAAGCTCGTCGCGCGCCCGACCCGCAATCCGTCGTACCCGCAGGTGAGCAAGGCGATCTATACGCATGCGAACCGGGTCCTCACCGGTGTGCCGGTGGCCCGTGCGGTCGCCGACGCGCAGGACCAGCTGACCGCCGCGCTCGCCGGGGAGTCGCTGTGACGGCCCCGGTGCGGCAGTCGCGTCCCCACCCGGACGCGGCGACGAGCGTGCCGGGTTCCGCGGCGTCGGGTCGGGCGGACGATTCGAGTCTGCGGCGTCGCAAGGCACGTACCGGATGGCTGTTCACCGCTCCGACGCTGGTCGTGGTGGGCCTGGTGACACTCTTCCCGGTGCTGTACTCCGTCGTGACCAGCTTCGCCAAGATCCGCTTCACCTTCGGCGGCATGGAGGTCGAGGAGTGGACGGTCGCCAACTACGCGACGATGTTCTCCAGTTCCGCCTGGTTGGACGCGCTGGTGTTCACCCTGGGCTACACGCTGGGCACGGTGGCGGTGGAGATCGTGCTCGGTATCGCGGTGGCGGTGCTCCTCGAGCGTCTCGAGGCGGGGCGCGGCTGGATCCTGGCGCTGCTCCTCATCCCCTGGTCGCTGATCACCGTCGTCTCGGCGCAGCTGTGGGCGTATCTGTACGACGCCGGGTACGGGGCGGTGACCTGGCTGTTCGGCCTGGTCATGGAGGCGCCGCCGGTGATCCTCGGCAAGCCCGTGCCGGCCATCGCGGGGCTCGCGGTCGCGGACATCTGGAAGACGACCCCGTTCGTCGCCGTGATCATCCTGGCCGGCCTGGTGAAGATCCCTCAGGAGCGGTACGAGGCGGCCGAGATGGACGGTGCCAACGCCTGGACGACGTTCCGCCTGGTGGTGCTGCCCGCGCTGCGGCCGGTCATCGCGGTGGCGGTGCTCTTCCGCGTCCTGCAGGCCTTCGGCATCTTCGACCTGCCCTTCGTTCTCACCCAGGGCGGTCCCGGCACGGCCACCCAGTCGCTGGCGATCCTCGGCTACAAGGCGCTGTTCCAGGATCTCAACGTCGGACTCGGGGCGGCGATCGCCACGGCGACGGGGGCGCTGGTGGCCATCGGCTGTCTGCTGTTCCTCCGGGCCTTCAAGATGCAGGTGGACGAGGGAGGGGTGGGCCGATGAGCCGCCGCGGACGACAGGCCACCGGTGTGCGGCGCTGGCTGAACGTGGTGAACATCGGGGCGTTCGTCCTCGTCATCGCGGTCTCCCTGCCGCTGCTGTGGATGGCGGTGACGTCCTTCAAGTCGGAGGCCGAGCTGGGCGCGTCGCCGCCCTCCGTGCTGCCCAAGGACCCCACGTGGGCGCATTACGCGCGGGCGCTGACCTCGGCCGGCTTCGACCGCTATCTCCTCAACAGCGCCGTGGTGTGTCTCAGCGCCACCGCCATCGTCCTCGGCCTCGGCCTGTTCTCCGGCTACGCCCTGGGCAGGCTGCCGCTGCGCGGCCGCGGTCCCATCATGGTGGCACTGCTGATGATCTCGGTGTTCCCGACCATCGCCGTGGTCACCCCGCTCTACCTGGTCGAACGCCGGCTCGACCTGCTCAACAGCTACTGGGGTCTGATCATCCCGTACGTCGCCTTCCATCTGCCCTTCGCGGTGTGGATCCTGCGCAACTCGCTGCTCGACATCCCCCATGAGCTGGAGGAGTCGGCGACGGTCGACGGCGCCTCCCCGGTCCGCACCCTCCTGTCGGTGATCCTCCCGCAGGCCAGGCCCGCGCTGTTCACCGCCGGGGTGTTCACGTTCACCGCCACCTGGACCGAGTTCCTGATGGCCCTGACCTTCAACTCCGCCGACGACTTCCGCACCGTGCCGGTGGGCATCGCCCTCTTCTCCGGTGTCTACGAGATCCCCTTCGGCACCATCTTCGCCGGAGCGATGGCCGCGACGGTTCCCATCGCGCTCCTGGTGCTGATCTTCCGCCGCAGCGTGCTCTCCGGTCTGACCGACGGCGCGGTCAAGGGATGACTCTCCGGCTGCTTTCCTCCCCCACCATCCGACAACGTACGGAGTCCGCATGACCGAGCACACCACGGACCGCGCTCCCCACACCGTCGACAACTCCCCGCAGAACGCCGACTGGTGGCGTCAGGCCGTCGTGTACCAGATCTATCCGCGCAGCTTCGCCGACTCCGACGGTGACGGCATCGGCGACCTCGTCGGCATCACCCGCCGCCTCGACCACCTCGCCGATCTGGGCGTGGACGCGATCTGGCTGAGCCCGTTCTACCCGTCGGAGCTGAAGGACGGTGGCTACGACGTCGCCGACTACCGGGACGTCGACCCTCGTCTCGGCACCCTCGACGACTTCGACGCCATGGTCGCCGAGGCCCACCGGCTCGGCCTGAAGGTGTTCGTCGACATCGTCCCCAATCACACCTCCGACCAGCACATCTGGTTCCAGGAGGCATTGGCGTCCCCGCCGGGCTCGCCGGCCCGCGAACGCTACGTCTTCCGCGACGGCTCGGGCCCCGACGGCTCGCTGCCGCCCACCGACTGGGAGGCCAGCTTCTCGGGCAACGCCTGGAAGCAGGTGCCCGACGGGCAGTGGTATCTGCACCTGTTCGCCCCCGAACAGCCCGACCTGAACTGGGAACACGACGACGTACGCGCCGACTTCCAGGAAACCCTGCGGTTCTGGTCCGACCGCGGCGTCGACGGCTTCCGTATCGACGTGGCCCACGGCTGCGCGAAGGACCTGGCCGGGCCGCTGGCCGACATCGGCCGCCCGCAGTACAAGGGCATCCACGACGACATGCCGCCGGGCACCCACCCGTACTGGGACCGCGACGAGGTGCACGAGATCTACCGGGACTGGCGGGCGGTCCTCGACTCCTACTCCCCGCCGCGCGTCGCCGTGGCCGAGGCCTGGGTGACCAACTCCCGCAGGGTGCTCTACACCCGCCCCGACGAACTGCACCAGGCCTTCAACTTCGAGTTCCTGTCGGCCCCTTGGCGCACACCGGACCTCGCCAAGGTGATCTCGGAGTCACTGCACGCGGCGGGATCGGTGGGCGCGACGGCGACCTGGGTGCTGTCCAACCACGACGTGGTGCGGCACGCCTCCCGCCTCGGCCTGCCGCCCGGCACCGACCTGGAGGCCTGGCTCCGCGCCGACGGCCGCTCCCCCGAGCCCGACCGCGAACTCGGCCTGCGCCGCGCCCGCGCGGCCACGCTGCTGATGCTGGCCCTGCCCGGCTCCGCGTACATCTACCAGGGCGAGGAACTGGGCCTGCCGGAGGTGGCCGATCTGCGCGTCGAGGACCTGCAGGACCCGGTGTACGGGCAGTCCGGCGGCCGCCGCAAGGGCAGGGACGGCTGCCGGGTGCCGCTCCCCTGGGACACCGAGGGCCCCTCGTACGGCTTCGGTGAAGCGCCGGGCTGGCTGCCGCAGCCGGAGGGCTTCGGCGCACTGTCGGTGGCGGCCCAGGACCGGGACCCCGACTCACACCTCGCGTTCTACCGGACGGCACTGCGCCTGCGCCGCGAGCTGCTGCGACCGGGGTCGCCCGGCAGCGAGGTACTGGGCGAGCCCCAGATGGGAGAGGCCGAGCAACTGCTCCACTTCACCCGCCCGGACGGCTGGGAATGCGTGGTGAACGTCGACGGCCCGCCCGCCCATCTCCCGCCCGGCGAGGTCCTGTTGGCGAGCGGACCGCTGACGGAGGACGGGCTGCTGCCGGCGGACACGGCGGTGTGGCTGCGCACGGGCGGCAGCGACTCCACCGCTGGGGTCGAGGGCTGACGGTTCGGTGGGCGGCCGCGCTTTCGGTCGGCCGCCCACCGGGTGTCCCCTCGTCCCTCACATCCCCTTCGCGCCCTCCCGGATCGCCTCCCGGATCCGGAAGTACGTGCCGCACCGGCACACGTTGCGGATGCCGTCCAGGTCGGCGTCGGTGATCGCGCGGCCCTCCTCCTTCGCCCGGCGGACCACCGCCACCGCGGCCATGATCTGGCCGGGCTGGCAGTAGCCGCACTGGGCGACGTCCTGGTCGAGCCAGGCCTGTTGCATCGGGTGCAGGTCGGTGTCCACGGTGTCGGCGAGGCCCTCGATGGTCGTCACCTCGTCGTCGGCGGCCAGCGCCTTGACGGGGATCGAGCAGGGGTTGACGGCCTTGCCGTTGAGGTGGCTGGTGCAGGCCTTGCAGACGTTGATGCCGCAGCCGTACTTCGGGCCTGTGACGCCCAGGATGTCGCGCAGCACCCACAGCAGGCGCACGTCGTCCTCTACGTCGACCGTCACCTGCTCGCCGTTGACGCGAAAAGTGTGCTTGGGCACGGGGGTTCCAGTCTCCCTGATTCGTCGGTGGGTCGGATGGCGGTGAGCCGGCTGTCCGTGGGTCAGATGGCGTGGTCGCGGCCGTCGGTCGGCGACTGCGGGACCGGCGGGACCGTCGGCTTCGGGGTGAAGGAGAGGGTGTCGTGGTTGATGGGGAACGTCGTCGGCATCGTGCCGGTCGCCCTCGCGTACGCGCACGCCACGGCGGCCATGGACGCCGCGACCCCCAACTCCCCTGCGCCACCCGGCTTCTCGCTCGTGTTCGGCATGACGATGATGTCGAGCTCGGGCGGGGTGTTCCACTGCCGCGTGTAGAGGTAGTTGTCCCAGCTCGCTTCGAGGAAGTGGCCGTCCTTCAGGTGCAGGCTCGACGTCAGGGTCTGCGCGATGCCGTCCATGAGGCAGCCCATCATCTGGGCCTCCAGGCCGCGGGGGTTCACGGCGAGGCCCACGTCCACCGCGCACACCGCCTTGGTGACACGGGGCCCCGTGACACCGTCGCGGATCGGCCGGTCGACCGTCTCCGGCCTGCAGTCGATCTCCACGAGGACCGCGTTGACCGCGTGGTACTCCGTGTGCACGGCCACGCCTTGTGCGACACCGTCCGGGAGGCTCCGCCCCCACTGCCCGACCTCGGCGACCTTGTCGAGGACGGCGCGGGCCCGCTCGTCGTGCAGGAAGTCGCGGCGGAACGCGAGCGGGTCCTTGCCCATCTTCGCGGCGAGCCGGTCGACGATGAGCTCACGGGCGCAGGTCACGTCGGGCGAGTAGACGTTGCGCATGCTCCCGGTGTTGAAGCCCTTGTCCGTCTCGTTGAGGATCCGGCTGTACGCGCCGAACTCGTACGGCATCGACTGCGACAGCTGGAAGAACGTCTCGGAGAAGGCGAGGTCGGCGACGGGCAGCTTCGCGGCCACGGAGGTGAGGGCCTCACCGAAGCCCATGCCGAGGTCGGTGGAGACGCTGGTGTGCCGCTGCTTGAAGCTGAGCACCTTGTCGCCCGAGTACGCGGCCCGTACGCGCGAGGTGGCCATCGGGTGGGCGCGGCCCTGGCGTGCGTCGTCGGCGCGGTGCCACATGAGCCGGACGGGCTTGCCCATCTTCTGGGAGATCTCGGCGGCTTCGAGGGCCGCGTCGAAGAACAGCTTGCGGCCGAAGGAGCCGCCGCTCTCGGTGACATGGACGGTGACGGCGCCGACCGGCAGGCCGAGGCGGGCCGCGATGGTCTGTTTCGCGACGATCGGCGACTTGAGGCCGCCCCAGATCTCCGCCTTGCCGGAACGGACGTCGGCGATCGCGCAGTTGGGCTCCAGCGCGCTGTTGCCGCGGAAGTGGAAGGTGAAGCGCTCCTCCACCGTGCGGGTCAACGACGGGAGACCCATGGAGGGTTCGGCCTTCTTCAGCTCGGCGAGGACCGTGTCGTCCGACTTGCCCTCCGCCGTGCCGCCCCGCCACGACACGTCCAGGGCGCGTACGGCGTCGATGCACTGACCGAAGGTGCGGGCCCGCACCGCGACGCCGGTGGAGACGACCACGGCGTCGGTGACACCGGGCATGGCCCGCACCGCGTCGAGGTTGGCCACCGAGCCGACCTTGCCGTTGATGGTGGGAGCGCGGCACACCATGGTGGGCAGCGCGTCCGGCACGGCGAGGTCCATGGCGAACTTCTTGGCGCCGGTGACCGCGGCGCGGGCGTCGACGCGGCCCTGAGGTGTGCCGATAACGGTGAACTCGTCGGCGTTCTTGAGCCGCGCCGTGACCTTCTGCGTCGTGGCCGCCGCGGCCTTCTCCGCCAGCTCCCCGATGCCGATGCTCTTGCCCGCCGGGCCGAGGACGACGCCCGCCTTCACCTTCAACTCCTCGACCAGCGCGCCCAGTTCGAGCGCCGCCGCGTCGAGGAGCCGGCCGCGCGCGACGGCGGCCGCCACCCGCACCGGGGTGTAGGTGGCGATCGTCGTGTTGGAGGCGCCGGTGAGCTGGTTGAAGAGGAGTTCGGGGCGGGCGTCGGCGAGCGTGACGTGCACCCGGTCGAGGGGCACGTCCATCTCCTCCGCGATCAGCATCGCCGTCGATGTCGTGATGCCCTGGCCCACTTCGGCGCGCGGCAGCGCGAAGGACACCGTGCCGTCCTTGTTCACCTGGACCGTGATGAGCGCGGAGGTCGGCGCGGCCGCGAGGGACAGGGCGTCGTTGAGGTCGACGACTTCCGTGATGTCGAGGGACGGCAGGCCGCCGACTCCCGCCGCCTTCTTCGCCGAGGCGCCCTCGGCCGCCGCTTCCCTCGCCGGTGCGAGTTCGGCCGCGGCCACCAGCGTAGGTGCCGCCAGTACGTAGCCGAGCAACTGTCGTCTGCGCATACTCCCTCTCACTCCGGCCGGTTTATGTCCGGAAGATTGATGGCGATCGGCTGCCCCTCGGCCAGGAACAGGAGCACAAACCGTCGGATCGCCTCTTCCAATGTCCACATGACCGACGGCACCCCCGGCAGGGGGATGAGCCCCTCGCGGAAGGCCACGAGCAGTGGCCAGGCACCCGCGACGAGCGGTTCCAGGATCGGTTCCTTGGACAGGCCGATCATGTCGCCGACCCGGCCGCCCAGCGTATACCGGGAGAACGCGCTGATCAGGGGGCGGGTCAGCCCCAAGTCCAGTTCGGCCACGATGCCGAGGAGGACATCGGCCAGCGCCTCGCCCTCCTTGGTGTGCGCGAGGATCGGGTCGAGCACCTGCTTCGACTGAGAGTTGGCGGCGTCCCATGTCTTCGGGATGTATTCGTCCTGGACGCCGAGCATGGCCGCGCTCACCTGCCACACATGCAGATACGCGTCCGCGTCGGCGGCGCCGACCCGCACACCCCAGTCCTTCAACTTGCGCATGACGAAGGTGGCGAGGCTGTGCCAGGTGACGAGGATGTCGGCCTGGCTGATCGGGATCTTCTGCCCGCCGCTGACCTGCGTCCACGCCGGGGACTGCGGCAGCAGATGCCGCACCGCCGCGTGCACCATCCGTGTCTTGACCGCGGTCACGACCATCGAGCCCTCGGGCTTGTAGGCGTCCAAGTCCCCGATGTCGTAGCCGAGTTTGGCGGTCTTGGCGATGCGATCCTTCATGTCCGCGCCACCCTTGGAGTAGTACACGGCGCGTGATTCGCGGGGTATGGCGGTGCTCATGAGGCCGCTGCCGAGGCCGTACAGGGCGCCGACGTAAATGCCCTTGGTCTTGCTGAACCTGGAGCCGCGGTCGAGCTTTGCCGGGTCCGCCCAGGAGGGCAGCTTGCGGGCGGCCTCCATGAACTCCCGCAGATCCGCGGGGAGTCCGTCGGGCAGCGGCTGGTCGTTGCGCTTCCACTGCGCGAGGAGGCCGTTGACCTTGGCCACTTCACGTCGCTCGATGACTCCCGCGATCACCGGGTCGGCCTGTTCGTCCCACACCCACTCGGGGTCGACGCCCGCGCCGGCCCCGGCGACGGAGGCCGTCGGTGACCAGGTCCACAGGGACCGGGCGCTCGCGGGTGACGCGAGACCGATCGCGCCGAACGTGCCTAACGCCCCGCCCGCGAGCAACATGTTCCGCCTGCTCATACCATCCATCGCTCCGAACTCCTCCTTGAGTTCCGTGACGCGCACGACAACCAACAGGCCCTGCCTGGACGGCAGTTGCCTTGGTACGATGAAACACGTTGAGCATCTCTGTATCAGTACCACAGGGGAGCACAGACGCGGCATGAACGCCAGAGGCTTCACGCAATCAGGGAGGCACCTGTGGAACCGAACGTGCTCGAGCTGGCCTTCAGCAACTCCACCACCGGGGCCGATGACACGGACGACGTGACCGTCCGACTGCTCGACGCCGCCTACGAGCAGTTCTGCCGCATGGGCATCAAGCGCTCCACGATGGCCGACGTGGCGCGGCTCGCGGGCGTCTCCCGGATCACCGTCTACCGCCGGTTCGACACGAAGGAGGCACTGGTCGAGCACGTCGTACGACGCGAATTCCGGCGCTACTTCGAGCAGTTCGCGACCGAGATCCGGGGCGCGGACACGGTCGCCGACCGGGTCGTCCTCGGCTTCGTGAGCTCGCTGCGCGCCATCCGCCACAACCGGCTCATCGGCGGCCTCATGGCGGTCGAGCCGGACTCCGTGGTGCCCTCGATGACCACGGACGGGGGCCGCACCCAGTACGTGGTGCAGCAGTTCGTCGCCGCGCGGCTGCGCGAGGAGCAGCGGGCGGGACAGGTGGCCGCCGAGGTGGACGTGGACGTGGTGGCCGAGATGATGGTGCGGGTGTGCACGTCGTTCCTGGTCGTGCCCAGCCACGTCATCGACCTGGACGACGACGCGCGGATGCGGGAGGTGGCCCGGCAGTTCCTGGTGCCGATGCTGGAGCCGCCGGCGTAGACCCTGTCGTCGAATTCGGCCCCTGGTGACGACGACGCGACTTATTGACACGGCGCCAATAACGGTCCACGGTGGGCACCGCTCACGCACAGTCCGCCCAACCCGCACGTTCAACGTCGTACGTTCCCGGGAGCCGCCGTGACGCCAACAGAGCCGCTGCGCCAGTCCATCGACGGGCTGACGATCACCACACTATTGCGCCGCAACGCCGAGGAATTCGGTGACCGGCCCGCCCTCACCACCGGAATCGGCCCGGACGCGGGCACGCTGACGTGGTCCCAACTGCGCGCCGAGACCGCCGCGCTCACCCGCGGCCTCGCCCAACTCGGCCTGAGCCGCGGCGATCGCCTGCTCATCGCGATGTCCAAGCGCGCCGAGCACTGGGTCACAGATCTGGCCGCCGCCCACATCGGCGCGCTGCCCTGCAGCACGTACGACACCCTGAGCGGCGAACAGATCGGTGTCATCGCCCGGCACAGCGCGGCCACCGTGCTCGTCCTGGAGGGCGCGGAGCAGGTGCGGCGCTGGGCGCCCGTCCTGGACGATCTGCCGAACCTGCGCGCCGTGGTCGTCCTCGACTGGTCGGCCGCTCCCGCCGACGACCCGCGGTTCGTCAGCTACGCGGCGGTGCGCAATGCCCTGCCGCCCGACGACGCGGCCTTCGAGTCGCTCACGGACGCCGTGACCACGGACCAGCCGCTGGCCCTCGTCTACACCTCGGGCACCACCGGCGACCCCAAGGGCGTGGTGCTCTCGCACCGCAACGTAATCCACGAGTCCGTGATGCAGGAGCAGTTGGTGCCGCTGCCGCCGCATCCGCGCTCGGTCGCGTACCTGCCGATGGCGCACATCGCGGAGCGAGTCCTCGGCATCTACATGCCGATCTGCAGCGCCGGCCATGTCACCATCTGCCCCTCCCCCGACCAGCTGCTGCCCGCGCTCCAGAAGGTCCGCCCGCACGGCTTCTTCGGTGTGCCGCGGGTGTGGGAGAAGCTCACCACCGGCCTGCGCGCCCAGCTCGCGGCGCTCCCCGAGCAGCAGGCGACGGCCCTGGCACAGGCCCAGAAGACGGCCCTCGAAGTGTTCCGGCTGCGCTCCGCTGGCAAGGGCGTCCCGCCCGAACTGACCGAGCAGCTGCAGAAGTTGGACGAACTCGCCCTGCGGCCGCTGCGTGCCGCGATCGGCTTCGACGACTGCCTGCGGGCGTTCAGCGGCGCCGCCCCGATCCCCACGGCCGTCCTGGAGTTCCTCGCGAGCGTGGGCCTGCCGGTGTACGAGGTGTGGGGCCTGAGCGAGACCACGGGCGCGGCCACGGTCAGCACGCCCGACGTGTTCGCCCTCGGCTCGGTCGGCCGTCCGGGACCGGCGATCGAGGTCAAGGAGGCCAAGGACGGCGAGCTCTTCGTCCGCGGCCCCGTCGTCTTCTCCGGATACCTCCAGGCGGACGGCGGCATCGCGCCGGGCACGGACGCCGAGGGCTGGCTGCCGACCGGTGACGTCGGCACCGTCGACTCCCGGGGCATCGTGACCGTCACGGACCGCAAGAAGGAACTCATCATCACCGCGGGCGGCAAGAACATCGCCCCGACGAGGATCGAATCCCTGCTGCGCGCACACCCGTTGATCGGTCAGGCCGTCGCGATCGGCGACCGGCGCCGCTATCTCACGGCGCTGCTCGTCCTCGACGATGAAGCGGCCCCATCCTGGGCACGCGCCAATGGACTCACCACGACCGCGCTCGACGAACTCGCCGTGCACCCCGAGGTGTTGACCGCGCTCGACGCCGCGGTCGAGGAGGCCAACTCGGTGCTCTCGCGGGTGGAACAGGTCAAGCGCTACCGGGTCGTCGCCGGGCCGTGGACGGCGGAGACCGGCGAGCTGACGCCCAAGCTGAGCCTGCGCCGGAAGGCCATCGACGACCTGCACGCGGCGACGATCGAGTCGATGTACGAGTCCAACGAACCAGTGGACAGGGACAAGGAGTAGCCGCCCATGGGAGGCAAGACCCAGGCCACCCGGCGGCGCCGGATGGAACCGGACGTGCGCCGCGCCGAGATCCTCGCCGTCGCCCGCCGACACTTCGGTTCCGCCGGCTACGCCTCGGTGTCGATCTCGGACATCGCGGCCGAGGCCGGCGTGGCCCGGGCCCTGGTCAACCACTATTTCGGTGACAAGCGGCAGCTGTACCTGGAAGTGGTGCGGCAGATGATGGTCATCCCGGCCTCCGTGTCACAGCGACTGCCCCCGACCACGGCCGAGGAACGCCTGGCCGTCTGTGTCGACCGCTGGCTCGAAGTCGTCGAGCGGAACCGGGAGATGTGGCTCGCGGCCATCGGCATGGAGTCGCTCGGCGACCCGGAGGTCGACCGGATCATGCTGGAGGCCGACGAGATCGCCACCGACCGGATCCTCGAGGCCGCGATGATGACGGACGTCGCCGAGGACGCGGGCCGGGAGAAGCTCCGCGCGATGATCCGCGCCCACAGCGCCATGCTCAAGTCCGCGTCCCACGAGTGGCTGGAGCGCGGCACGCTCACCCGCGACGACCTGCACGTGCTGCTCACCCGCTCGGTGCTCCACCTGCTGCACACGGTCTTCCCCGCGGTACGGGGCGGCTGACCGTTCCCCCACCCGTCACGTACACACCTTCCTATTCCTCAGGAGACACACCATGCCCCGAGTCCTGTCCGACGAGCGCGGCGATCTGGTCAAGGCCATCGCGGACTTCTGCTCCCGCGAGTGCGGCACGAAGGAACAGCGCGACAAGCTGACGTCCAACGGCGCGGAACACCACAACCAGCAGCTGTACGAGAAGATGGCGAAGCTCGGCTGGCTCGGCATCGCCGTCCCCGAGGAGTACGGCGGCGCGGGGCGCGGCATGGTGGACCTCTCCCTCTTCCTCCAGGAGACCTCCTACGGCCGCGCCCCCATCAGTGGTTTCGGCACGACGATCATCACCGCGGCGGCGTACGAGAAGTTCGGCACGGAGGAGCAGAAGCGCACGATCCTCGAAGGTGTGGTGAACGGCCGGGTCGAGTCGGTCTCGATGTCCGAACCGGGGGCCGGTTCCGACGTGGGCGCGCTGACCTGCCGCGCGGAGCGCACCGCGGGCGGCTATCTGGTCAACGGGCAGAAGACGTGGTGCTCCAACGCCCACTTCGCCGACCACATCCTGCTGATCGCCCGTACGGAACCGGGTTCTTCGAAGCACGAGGGCCTGACCCAGTTCATGGTGCCGACGGACGCCGAGGGCCTGACCATCCGTGGCATCGACACGATGGGCGGCAAGGAGGTTAACGACCTCTATTTCACGGACTGTTTCGTCCCGGACTCGGCGGTGGTCGGCACGCCGGGGAAGGCCTGGACGCAGCTGATGGCGGGCCTGAACCTGGAGCGGATGATCCTCGCCGCGATGATGCTGGGGGTGGCGCGCCGGGCCTTCGACGACACCTTGGCCTACGTCCGCCAGCGCGAGCAGTTCGGCCGCCCCATCGGCTCCTTCCAGGCACTCAAGCACCGCATCGCCGACATGGCGACGGAACTGGAGTGCGCGCAGCTCCTCCTGGACGACGTCGCCGCGACGATCGACGCGGAACCGGGCAAGGTGTTCCCCCGCGAGGCCTCGATGGCGAAGCTCAAGTGCACGGAGCTGGCGAAGCACATCACCCTGGAGGGCATGCAGATGATGGGTGGCTACGGCTACGCCACCGAGTACGGCATGGAGGCCATGCTGCGTGCGACGGTCGTGTCGACGGTGTACGGCGGGACGAGCGAGATCCAGCGGGACATCATCGGCAAGACGTACGGGTTGTAGGCGCGCCGCGCGGCCACCCTCCCGGTGGGTTCCGTCGATGAGTTCCCGGCGCTTGCCCGGTCTACCTGTCGACGAAGGGAGCACACCATGAGCAGGATCATCGTTTGCACGTTCCTGACCCTGGACGGCGTCATGCAGGCGCCCGGTGGTTCGGACGAGGACCTGGAGGACGGTTTCCGGCACGGCGGCTGGCAGAAGCCGACGGCCGACGAGGAGGTCGGCGCGGCCATCGCCGGCTGGTACGAGAACTCCGAGGGGATACTGCTCGGCCGCAAGACGTACGAGCTGTTCGCGTCGTACTGGCCGAACGCCGATCCCGGAAACCCGTTCACCGAGCGGATGAACAGCATGCGCAAGTACGTGGCGTCCCGGACCCTGAAGTCCGTCGAGTGGCGGAACTCCACGCTTCTGGAGGGCGACGTCGTCGACGCCGTGGGCAAGCTGAGGACGTCCGGCGGCGGCAACATCAACGTCGTCGGCAGCGGCGACCTCGCGCAGACCCTGATGCGGAACAACCTCGTCGACGAGTACCGGCTGACCATCCACCCGGTGATCATCGGCACCGGCAAGCGACTGTTCGCCGACGGAGCGATCCCCACCGCGCTCGAACCGGTCAGCGTCTCGACGACGAAGGGCGGCACCGTCGTCGGCGTCTACCGGCCGAACGGTGAGCCCAGCTACGACAGCTACTGAGCGGCCGGCCGGTCCGCGGTCCGCCGGGCGAGGAGGTCGGTGACCAGTGCGATCGGCGGCCAGCCCAGGCGGCCGTGGCGTGCGACGACGTGGGCGCGCAGCACCACCTCGGGGCCGGTGAGGGGAAGCAGCCGGACCCCGGGGACGGTGGGGGTGTCGACGGGGAGCAGTCCGACTCCGAGCCCGGCGGTGATCATGCCCTGGACCAGGTCGAGGCTGTCGGCCTGGTGGGTGACGCGGGGCGTGAACCCTGCCATGGAGGCCAGGGTCTGGATGACTGTCGCGTCGAAGATGCCGCGGGAGTTGACGATCCAGTCCTGCGTGCGGAACCGGGCGAAGACGTCGAGTGTGTCCGCCCCTTCGGGTGCCTCGGCGTCGGCAGGGACGCCGAGCCCCCAGGATGCGGTCCACAGAGCGGTGGTGTGCAGTGCGGGGGCCGGGTCGGCGGGGGCCAGGTTGTAGTCGTAGGTGAGCGCGAGATCCGTCTCGTCGGAGGCGAGGAGTTCCAGCGCCTCGGCGGGTTCGTGCTCGCGGACGAGGATGTTCAGCCGGGGATGGCTGACCGCCAGCTCGGTGACGAGGGGCAGCAGGTGGACGCGGATGGCGGTGGCGTACCCGGCCACCCGCAGCGTCCCGTTGGGCTCCGCTCCGGGAGCGAGGTCGAGGCGCGCTGCCTCGACGGCGGCAAGGATCACCGCGGCGTGCTCGGCCAGCCGTCGGCCGGCCGGGGTGAGTCGCACCCGCCGCCCCTCCGGCTCGATCAGATCGGCCCCCATCTCCCTTGCCAGGACGGCGAGTTGCTGCGAGACCGTCGAGGTCGTGGTGCCCACCGTGTCCGCGACCGCGCGCATCGAGCCCAACCGGGACAGTTCCACCAGTAGCCGCAGGCGCCGTGTCTCCATCTCCTCATTGTCCAGGATCGTCGAACAGAACGTCCAGGATCGGCACGTGGACGCGAACGATGCAAGAGGCATTGACTGTCGCCCATGAGTTCGCCCCAGCCCCTGCACCGATCCCGTCCGAGCGGCGCGCAAGCCGGATTCGCGATGGCGGTCGCCTCCATGTCCACCGTCCAGCTCGGCTCGGCCCTGACCGTGCCTCTCTTCGGCCAGCTCAGCGCGCTGGGCACGGCGGGGCTCCGCCTGGGCTGGGCCGGCGTGCTGCTGCTCGTCCTCGTCCGCCCCCGCCGCCGTGACTTCACCGCGTCCGATCTGCTGGCGTGCACGGTGCTCGGCGCCGCGACCGCGGGCATGATGGTCTTCTTCATGCTGGCCCTCGCCCGTCTGCCCCTGGGCACGGCGAGCGCGCTGGAGTTCCTGGGCCCGCTGGCCGTCTCCCTGTTCGGGCCCGGTCACGGGCGCCGGATATGGACCGCGGCGGCCGCGATCGGTGTCGTCCTGCTGACCGAGCCCTGGCACGGCGGCCTCGACGCGCTCGGTGTGGTGTACGCACTGGGAGCGGCGGCCTGCTGGGCCGCCTACATCCTGCTGACCCAGCGCGTCGGCGACCGCGTCACGGGCCTGAAGGGGCTCGCGGTCTCCATGCCCGTCGCCGGCGTGCTCGGCCTGCTCATCGCGGCGCCCGCCGTCACGGCCCACGTCACCTGGCCGACTCTGTGGATCATGCTCGCCCTGGCCGCCCTGAGTCCCGTACTGCCCTTCGCCCTCGAATTCCTCGCCCTGCGACGCCTGACCACGTCGGCCTTCGGCACCCTGATGAGCCTCGAACCCGCCATCGCGATGCTGGTCGGCCTGCTCGTACTCGGCCAGACACCCGGCCTGGCACCCGCCGCCGGGATCGCCTTCGTGGTCGCCGCCGGCATCGGCGCCACCCGCGCGGGCGCCCGCCGACCGACGCCGGCGCCCGACGTCCTGTCTCCCGCCGCGGCGTCGAGCGAGGCGTGAGCGAGCGCGCCGACGGACGCCCGAGCGGCGACGTACGATCCCGCCATGGTGCAAAGCTCCGCCCGAACCGTGGACGACTACCTCGACGAGGTGCCCGAGGAGCGCAGGGCCGCGCTCGGCGAACTCCGGCGGCTGTGCCGCGCCGAGCTGGCCGGCTTCGCGGAGGTCATGGCGTACGGCATGCCCGCCTACGAGCGGGACGGTGTCGCCGAGATCGCGTTCGCGAGCCAGAAGCAGTACATCTCCTTCTATCTGATGCGCAGTGATGTGCGTGAGGCCTTCACCGAGCGGCTCGCGGGGCAGGACATGGGCAAGGGGTGCCTACGGTTCCGGAAGGCGACCGCCGTCGACTTCGACCTGGTGCGGGAACTGCTGCGGGCGACGGCCGCCCGACCGGGCACGGTCTGCTGATCACGCCTGGCGACGGCGCTCGAAGCGGGCGCGAGCGGCGTCGTGCGCGTCGCGCAGCAGCCGCAGGACCGTGTCGTACGTCCGCTCGCCGGGATTGACGACGCAGATCCAGTTCTGGGCGCCGTACACGGGATGGGGCAGCACGGTGTCGACGGCCGCGTGGTCCACCGGGGACTCTCCGGTGAGCTCTCGGAACGTGGCCCGGTCGAGGTGGATGTTCACGCGCAGGCGGCCGGGCGCGTCCAGCGCCGACAGCGCGTCACCCGGGTAGTTCTTGGTGACGATCGTCCCGTACGGCTGGACGGCCTGCGGGACCTCGCCGTCCGGCGCGTAGTAGAAGAACGCGTCGCCCCACGCGATCTCGGGGAAGTCGCCGCCGGGCTCGGGCGCGAGGACGAGCGCGCCGTCGAAGCCGCGCACGGTCGTGATGATGTGTTCCATACTCGTGTTGCTGGTCATGGTTCAAGCATCTGCTTGAAGTGCTTATGTGGGGTTGCGGGGAGACGAGAGGGGATCGATGGCCGACGAGAGCGCGCTCAGGACCGTCGATGTCGCCAGGGAGTCGGGTTACTCCGTGCAACAGGTGCGCGATCTGGAGCGGCTCGGAGTCATCCCGGCAGCCACGCGGTCGGGCAATGGCTACCGGGCCTACGCGCCCGTCCACGTACAAGCGTTGCGTGCCTACCGGGGGCTCGCCGGGGCCATCGGGCCCGTCGCCGCCCGGCAGCTGATGGCGGACCTGTGGACGCGGACGGTCACGGAGGCGGCTGCCGCGATCAACGCCGCGCACGTCGGCCTCGCGCGCGAACGCGACGAAGTGCTCCGCGCCCAGCAGGCGCTGTGGGCAATCGAGTCCGAGTCGGCCCACCACGGCGCGGCCGAAACCGAGGCGGCACGCCGGGGCGCGGCCGAGGGCGTCGACACCATGACCATCACCGAACTCGCCGCCGCGCTCGGCGTCCGCACCTCGACGCTGCGCTTCTGGGAGCGGGAGGGACTCGTCGCGCCCGAGCGCGTGACCTCGCTGCGGGCGCGCCGCTACGACGCGGCGGCGATCGGTGCGGCCAGGATCGTCGCGGCGCTGCGCGGCAGCGGATACGGCATCCCCGCGGTGCGGGACATCATCGACTCGCTGCAGGAGGGCGGCGGACCTGAGCGGGTCCGGCACATCCTCGTGGAACGCCTCGACCGGATCGCCGCGCGCTCCGTGGAACTCCTGCGCGCGGGCGCGGACCTCGCAGCGGTCCTGGACTCCCTCACTCCGGCTCGGGATCCGGCTCCGGCTTGACCGCGGCGAGCCGTTCGATCACACCGAAGCTGTAGCGCTCACGCTCGACGACGCTGAATCCCGCCTCCCGTACGAGGTGCAGCGGGCGGCGCAGTTGGTGGTCGTCGGCGAGCCTCATCATCACGGGTTCGATCGCCCGCTGGAGCGTGCGGACGGCGAACCGGTGGCTGATGACATGGTCGATCAGAAGGAGCGTGCCGCCCGGTGCGAGGACGCGGTGCATCTCGGCGACGGCCGAGCGGTCGTCGGGGATGCAGCACAGGGCGAGCGCGCAGACGACCGTGTCGAAGGAGCCGTCGGGGAACGGGAGCCGGGTCGCGGACGCCTCGCTGAGGACGGCGTCGACGCCGAGGTCCGCGGCTCGTACCCGGGCGCGGGCCAGCATGTCCGGGGAGAGGTCGATCCCGGTCAGGTCGGTGCCCTTGGGATAGTGCGGCAGGTTGAGGCCGGTACCGACGGCGACCTCGAGGACCCGCCCGTGGGCCCGCTCGCACAGCCGGGCGCGCCCGCCGCGCAGCAGGTGCCGGTCGATGCGGCGCATCCAGCCGTCGTAGTGGGGCGCGTCGCGGGCCCAGATCTTCTGGGTACGCAGATCCTGATCGCGAGCAGTCACGGCTGCCTCCCCTTCGGCGCGGACGTCCGGTCCCAGCATGCGGCCCGTCCGCGCCGAAGGCGAGCACCCTGCGCGGGTGCCGTCAGGGGCCCTCAGGCCAGCCGGGCGCCCTTGCGCTCGGGGATGACGAACATGGCGAGGATGTCGGCGACGTAGATCGCGGACAGCAGGCCGATGGCGACGGCGAAGCCCCACCGGTCCGCGCACAGGGCCACGACGACGGGCGCGAAACCGCCCACCGCTCGGCCGATGTTGAACAGGGTGTTCTGTGCGGTGGCCCGCACCTGCGTCGGGTACAGCTCGGCCATCAGCGCGCCGTAGCCGCCGGTCATGCCGTTGGCGAAGAGGCCCATCACGGCGCCGCCGATGAGCAGCGCCCAGGGCGAGACGAGCTGGCTGTACGCGAGGACGGAGAGGGCCGCGCCGACCTGGAAGAGCCAGAACGTCCTGCGGCGGCCGAGGCGGTCGGCGAGTTCACCGAAGAGGAGGATGCCGAGCGCCATGCCGACGACGGTGACGGCGGTCCAGCCGGAGGACTTGGTGAGGCTGTAGCCGAACCGCTCGCTCAGGTAGGTCGGCAGCCACGTCATGATGCCGTAGTAGCCGAAGTTCTGGACCGAGGTCAGGACCAGGACGCCGAAGCTGGCGCGGGCCGTGGGGCCGTCCTTCACCAGCAGCTTCAGGGACGCGAGGGTGGAGAGTGCCGCCCCCTCGCTGCGGCTGCGCGTGAAGTGCTCGGGCTCGTGCAGCCGGGAACGGAGCGCGATGGCGATCACCGCGGGCACCGCGCCGATCAGGAAGAGTCCCTGCCAGCCCCATGCGGCGAGCACCGGCGCCGAGATGAGCGCCGCGGCCAGCACACCCGCCTGGAAGCCGAGCGCGACCAGCGACGTGGCGCGCGCCCGCTTCTTGCTCGGCCACGCCTCGGCGGCGAGCGTCATGCCGATGCCGAACTCGCCGCCGATGCCGACGCCGGCCAGGAACCGGAACGCGGACAGCTCCCCGTACGAGGTCGCCAGCGCCGACAGGCCGGTGAAGACGGCGAAGAAGATCACCGAATAGGTGAGGACCTTCACCCGCCCGACCCGGTCGGCGAGCATCCCGAACCCGAGTCCGCCGACGACGGCTCCGATGAGCGTGATGGTGGCGAGCGATCCGCCCTGCGCCTTGTCCAGGCCCAGGTCGGCGGAGATCGCGGAGAGGGCGAAGCTCAGGATCAGCAGGTCGAAGCCGTCCATCGCGTAGCCGAGGGAGGAGGCGAACACCGCCTTCTTCGCGTAACGGCTGGGCTTGTCACCGCCGTCGCCGCCGTCCGCACTGTCCACCGGGCCCGCGGCGCTCGGGGTCGCGGCCATCTCATCCAGTTGTGTCATGTGGCTTGGTTCCGTCGTTCCGTCGCGCGAGGTGGGCTGGGGCAGGCGCCGGGGCGGGCGACCTGCCCCACCCGCTCATGCCGACGTCCGGACACGGCGCGACCGGGGAGAAAAACGGTCGTGGCATCCGGAGAACGGAAGAAGAGATGGTGGCGTCGACGGTCTCCATGGGGACCGTGCTCGCACCGGCAGGGTGAAAGTCTTTCACACCGCACCCGATGCCCTCGACGCGGCCTCCGTCCGACCGCTCACGGACCTCACCGGCCGTGGGTCGTTCCGGACCGGAAGTCGGTGTACGTGTACGGGTTGTCGAGGATCTTCGTCTCGGGAACGTCGGGGTTCATCCCGGCCCGCCACGCCTCCTCGCCCAGTGTCGAGCGCAGGTGCTCGACGGTGCCCTCGGCCTCGCGTCGCACGGCGGCGAGGTCGATGTCGACGAGGCGGTGCTCGTGCTTCACGATCCGCCCGTCGACGAGGACGGTGTGCACGTCGCCGCGCTGGGCCTGGAAGGCGATGTGTCCGTAGGGGTTGAGAAGGGGGAAGGAGACGGGCGAGCGGTCGTTCTTGACGAGGACGAGATCGGCCTTCTTGCCCTCCTCCACGCTGCCGAGGTCACGGTCACGGCCGAGCGCCCGCGCGCCGCCCGCGGTCGCCCACTCCACGACCTGCTCCGCCCGCAGCGCGCAGTGCGTGACGGTCTCCCCCAGCGCGTGCGCCTCCAGATGCTGGCGGGCCCGGTCGGCGCCCAGCGTCGTACGCATCGCGGAGAACAGATCGCCGCTCCACCACACACTCGTGTCCATCGACAGGGACACGGGGATGCCGTGGGCGCGCAGCGCCCAGGTCGTCGGATAGCCCTGACCCGCGCTCTGCTCGCTCTCCGTGGACACGGACACCGAGCCGCCGGTCGCCGCGATGCGGTGGTACGAGTCCGGTGACAGCGTCGCCGCGTGCACGTACACCGTCTCGGGTGTCATGAAGCCGTGCTCGTGCATGAGGCGGATGCCGTCGTCATTGGTGGCGCCCCACACCCCGGCGTGCGTGCTGACGGGTACGCCGAGTTCGCGGGCGGCCTCGAAGGCGGGCTTCTCGGGGAAGGCCGGGTCGCCCGTGACGTCGAAGGCGAGCTGGAAGCCGAGCATGTCGTCGGCATCGGCGATGTGCCGGTGCGCGAAGGCGCGGAAGTCGGGGGCCGTGGCCCATTCGGCGGGCGCCTGCTGGATGTTGCCGTACGCGAGGACGTTCCGGCCGGGAACGGAGCGCAGCGCGTCCACGGCGGCTTCGGCGTGCGCGACGCTCTGCAGCCCGTGCGACCAGTCGACGACCGTCGTGACTCCCGCGTCGATCGCCTCGACGGCTGCAAGGAGGTTGCCCGCGTGGATGTCCTGCGGGCGAAAGGCGGTGCCGTGTTCGAGGTAGTACCAGACGAAATACTGGGTGAGCGTCCAGTCGGCGCCGTAGCCGCGCATGGCGGTCTGCCACATGTGCCGGTGTGTGTCGATCATGCCGGGCATGACGATGCCGTCGGTGGCGTCGATCTCCAATGTGCCGTCGGGTACGGCGAGTTGAGGTCCCACGGCGGCGACGCGATCGCCGATGACCAGCACGTCGGTGTCGGGGAGGACCTGCCGGGCGCGGTCCATGGGCAGGACGGTGCCGCGGCGCAGGACGACGGGCCGGCCGGGCGGGAACGATTCCGGCGGGTTCGACGGTTCCGAGGGAGCTGAGCGATCCATCATCGGTCTCCTCTCCGGCACTCCGGACCAGTCGGGACCAGCCCGGATCGCTTCGGCCGCTTTCGGACGAGCGTCCGTATGCCGGTATCGGCCATTGCCACCGATGCTGATGAAGGCGCACCCTGATGTCAATCCCCGTGGAACGGCGGGGAGTTGGATCCGCCCATGGCACGGAGGAGCCGCCATGCCACGCGAAGGAACCGGACCGGACTTCATCGAGGCGCTGGCCCGCGGCCTGGACGTGATCACCGCGTTCCGGCCGGGCCGGCCGGTGATGTCGCTCGCCGAGGTCGCAACCGGGACGGGCCTCGCCCGCCCGACCGCGCGCCGCATCCTGCTGACGCTGACCGAACTCGGTTACGTCCGCCAGTGCGCCGCCGGCTTCGCGCTCACGCCGCGCGTGCTCGACCTCGGGGTCGCCTACGTCCGCTCGATGGGCCTGTGGGACGTGGCGCGCCCCCACTTGGAACGCCTCGTCGAGCAGACGGACGAGTCCTGCTCGATCGCGCAGCTCGACGGCTCGGACATCGTCTACGTCGCCCGGGTGGCCCGCCCGAAGATCGTCACGCTGTCCGTGCAGATCGGCACCCGCTTCCCCGCGCTCCAGACCTCCCTCGGCAAGGTGCTGCTCGCCGCGCTCACGCCGGACGAGGCCGCACGGGTCCTCGCCGAGCCGAGCCGCTCGGGCCTCACTCCGCTCTGGCGCCCCGAACGCGACGAGTGGGAGGCGGAGTTGTGCGACGTCCGGGCCCGCGGCTGGGCCCTTACCGACGAACAGCTGGCCCGCGGCATCCGTTCGGTGGCGGCACCCCTTCGGGACGGCACGGGCCGCGTGATCGCGAGCCTCAACGTCAACGCACACGCGGCCGAGACCCCGGTCGACGTCCTGGTGCACGCCCATCTGCCGCACCTACTTCATGCGGCGGGAGAGATCAGCCTCGACTTCGCGCGGATGGAGTCGGTCCCGCACCTGACGTCGGGGCGGAGCCCCGAGAGCGCACCCGCCACTCCGTGACGCCCCACCCGCCGAGCCCAGAATCACCACGGACAAGTGTCCGCCCCCCGGACACGGAGAGGCCGACTCCATGCCACCAAGCACGGCACCCGACCAACCTCCCGCCAAGGGACCGCTCTCCGGCATCCTTGTCGCCGACTTCTCCCGCATCCTCGCGGGCCCGTACGCGACGATGCTGCTCGCCGACCTCGGCGCCGATGTCATCAAGGTCGAGGGCCCGCGCGGCGACGACACCCGCACGTGGATGCCCCCGGTCCACGACGGCGTCTCGACGTACTACCTGGGCATCAACCGCGGCAAGCGCTCCCTGGCCCTGGACCTGCGGGACGAGTCCGACGCCGAGCTCGCATCCGAACTCGCCCACCGCGCCGACGTGTTGATCGAGAACTTCCGCCCCGGCGGCCTGGACCGCTACGGCCTGGACTTCGAGACGATCCACGCCGCGAACCCCCGCCTCGTCTACACGTCCATCACCGGATTCGGCACCGGCGCGGGCCGTGACGTCCCCGGCTACGACCTGATGGTGCAGGCCATGTCCGGCCTGATGAGCCTGACCGGGGACCCGGAAGGACCGCCCTTCCGGGCCGGCATCTCCGTCTTCGACGTCATGGCGGGCAACCACGCCGCCATCGGCATCCTCGCGGCGCTGCGCCACCGCGACGCCACCGGCGAGGGCCAGCACGTCGAGGTGAACCTCCTCTCCTCGGCGCTCACCGGTCTCGTCAACCACAGCTCCGCGTACGTCGCCGGGGGCACGGTCCCGTACCGCATGGGCAACGCCCACCCCAGCGTCTTCCCGTACGAACCGCTGCCTACGGCCGACCACGACCTGATCGTGGCCGCCGCCAACGACGGCCAATTCCGCACGTTGTGCTCCGTGTTGGGCATCCCGGAAGCCGCCGACGACCCGCGTTTCGCCCGCAACGCCGATCGCACGGCCCATCGCGACGAACTGCGCCCGATCCTCGTCGAGCGCCTGGCCACCCGCGGCGCGCACGAATGGTTCACGCTGCTCGTGAAGGCCGGGGTCCCGAGCGGCCCGATCAACACGATCGACGGCGGCTTCGCGATGGCCGAGGAGTTCGGCCTCGACCCGGTCGTCACCGTCGGCGAGGGCGACCGCGCCCTCCCCACGACCCGCCACCCGATCCACTTCTCCGCGACCCCGGCCGCGTACCGCCTGCCACCGCCCGAACTGGACGAACACGGCGAGGAGTTGCGCACATGGCTGTCAAAGCCCCCACCCACGGAGCCCCCACATGCCTGACCACCCGAAGCAGCCGCAGCGACCGAATCAGCCCACTCACCCCACATCCCCCGCACCCCCTTCCTACCCCACGGCCCTGGGTGCATCGGACCCGAAGCGGATCACGCTCCTCGGCCAGGACCTGGCCGAGGACATCATGGGCTCCGTCGGCTTCGGTGAGCTGGCGTTCTGGCTGGCCACGCAGCGCCGCCCGAGCCCCGGCGAGACCCGCGTCTTCGAGGCGGTCCTGGCCGCACTCGCCGACCACGGCTTCACCCCGACCGCGATCGTCTCCCGCCTCACGTACCTCTCCGCCCCGGACTCGATCCAGGGCGCCCTCGCCGCAGGCCTGCTGGGCGGCGGCTCCCGCTTCCTCGGCGTCACCGAGGACACGGGCCATTACCTCAACGCGATAGTGACCTCACTCGGTGATGACCACCCGGCCCCCGACGACCAGGAAGCCTGGGACGCAATCGCCCTGCGCACGATCCAACACACCCACTCCTCCCACGACTTGATCCCTGGCCTGGGCCACCACCTCCACAAAGAGGGCGACCCACGCACGCAGCGCCTCATGGACATCGCCCACGAGGAAGGTGTCTTCGGCCCGCACCTCACCCTCTTCGAGGCCATCGGCCGCACCCACCCGAGCGTCCTCGGCCGCACACTCCCCCTGAACGGCGCCGGTGTGTGCGGCGCCGCCCTCGCCGACCTGGGCCTCCCGCTCCCCCTCCTGCGCGGCTTCGCCCTGCTCGCCCGCACCGCGGGCCTGATCGGGCAGCTGGCGGAGGAGATCCGCACGCCGGTCGCCCGGGACATCTTCGCCTCAGTGGAACAGCACAGCACTCCTATCCCACCGACCCCGTTTCCCTCCGCCTCCCCGCAGGAGTAGCCCGTGTCCACCGACGAGCACGACCTCACCGAACTGGCCGTCGACCGCTGGTCCACCGCCGATTCCCCGCGCCTGGCCGAGCTGCTGACCTCCCTGGTCCGCCACCTCCACGCGTACGCCCGCGAGGTGAACCTGACGGAGGACGAGTGGGCGGCCGCGATCACCTGGCTCACGGAGGCCGGCCGGCTCAGCGACGACAAGCGCCAGGAACTCGTCCTGGCCTCCGACGTGTTGGGCCTGAGCATGCTCACCGTGGAGCTCGGCCACCGCTTCTCCGAGCGTGCCACGCCCGCCACGGTCCTCGGCCCCTTCCACATCGACGGCTCCCCCGACGTGCCCTACGCCCACGACATGTCGGACGGCCTCCCCGGCACCCCGCTCTTCCTCACCGGCACGGTCACCGACACCGCGGGCAGGCCGCTCCCCCACGTCGTCCTCGACGTATGGCAGGCCGACACCGACGGCGCGTACGAGTCCCAGGTCCCCGAGGTCGACGAGGCCCGGCTGCGCGCGAAGTACACCACCCGCGAGGACGGCACGTACTGCATCCGCACCGTCGCGCCCCTCGGCTACGCCATCCCCATGGACGGCCCGGTGGGCGAGCTCATCCACAGGACCCGGATCAGCCACTTCCGCCCGGCCCACGTGCACTTCCTCATCGACCACCCCGGCCACCGCAAGCTGATCACCCATCTGTTCCGGGAGGGCAGCCCATACCTGGACAGCGACGTCGTGTTCGGCACGAAGGACCGCCTGGTCGTTCCCTTCACGGAACGCGACCCGGCCTCCGCCCCGCCGCCGGACGGCAGCAAGCTCACGGAGCCGTACCTTCAGGCCGAATACACCTTCGTACTGGAGCCGGAGTAGCGCGCAATCCAGCATCCGCCGCTCGCTCGGGACTGTGACGTCTGACTACGAATAGTTCGTGGTCAGACGTCACAGTTCCGCTGCCGGCACCTCCTGAGCCGCCGTCACGCTTCGCCGCTCGCGCGTCCGATCTGCCCGCGCAGCGCCGCCACGACGAAGCCCACCATGTTGGCGAGGATCAGCACCGCGGCGATCCCCCAGATGATGGGAAGCGACCGCGCGGGCCAGTCGTTGGCCGACTGCAGCCACAGGGTCAGGATGGCGGTGACGCCGAGTGGGATGCCGTGCAGGCACACCATTCTTCCGGCCGCGTCGTGGCGCCGGTTGCCGCGGGAGAACGCCGACCACAGCGCTCCGACCAGGGCGGCGGCGCCGAACGACAGGAACGCGAGGGCGCCGCCGAGGCGGTCCGTCGGCCAGTCCAGCGGGCCCTCGGTGGTCTCCTGGTGCTCACCCTCGGCATCGCGCAGGTCGACGACGTCGCCGCGCCAGATCAGTCCGACCACCTTGTCGTGCGGTTCGAGGCCCGACGCGACGGGGTTGGTGTTTCGGAAGGTCACGTGCCACGGCCCGCCGGAGGGCAGCAGCAGGTCGGCCTCCGGCGACTTGTGCCTCGATCCGCGGTTCAGGTCCACACTGCGTACGGTGAACTTCTGCTTCCACCGGCAGTTCGACACCTCGACCGGGGCCGAGGCGCACACCGGTGCCGCCCGGAACTCCCGCTCCCGTTCCTGCGCCGCGCGGAACTCCGGGACCATCGCCGCCCCGACGGCGAGCATCAGCACCGCGCCCAGCAGCCACATGACTGTCCGCGCGCCTCTGTTCCCTGCGCCTGCCACCCCGCCACCCGCCCTTTCGCCACGCCGACCCGCGCGGCGTCCGCGCGACATCCCACTCCCTCGGCCCGGATATGGGAACACATGATGTTTCAGGCGCACTTCGCAGGGTTCCGGTGGGACTCCGCGCAGCCTCTTGACACGTGCAAGCGCCGGTGATCGGTTGGGCGCACGCGCGGATCGAGGGAGAGCGATGAAGCTGTCGGAGCTGCAAGGGCCGTTGTCCGGACGGGCCGATGCCGGTCTCGAGGAAGTCGTCGACCGGCTGGACCGGCTGCTGTCCGCCGATCCCGACCTCTCGTTCCAGGTCGCGGCGTACGTGGACGGGGAGATCGCGCTCGACGCGTACGGCGGGCCGCATCTGGGACGTGACTCGCTGATCGTGCCGTACTCGACGTCGAAGAGCATCATCGGTGTCTCGGTCGGGCTCCTCGTCGAGCGCGGGCTGTTGGAACTCGACGCGACGGTGGCGTCGTACTGGCCCGAGTTCGGACAGGCCGGGAAGGAGCGGGTCACCGTACGGCAGCTGCTCTCGCACCAGGCCGGGCTCCCGGAGGCTCAACCCCGCCTCACCTGGGACGAGTTGCTCGACCATCACAAGGGTGCCGAGCGGCTGGCCGCGACACGGCCGCTGTGGCATCCCGGGTCGGCCTTCGGCTACCACGGCCTGACGATCGGGAACCTCGCCGCCGAGCTGGTCTTCCGGATCACCGGGCGCACGCTCCACGACTTCTACGAGGAGGAGATCCGCCGGCCGCTCGGCGCCGATTTCCACCTCGGTCTCCCCGAGGGGCAGGGGCTCGAGGAGCGGCGCGTGGACGTCCTGCCCATGATCCCGCCGCTCGGCGAACCCCCGAAGCCGCAGGGCCCACCGCATGCGATGCAGCGGCTGACCTTCGGACCCCGGCCGGGACCGGCCGTCCACCTCGCCAACGACGAGCAGTCCTGGCGCTTCGGCCACCCGGCGGGCTCGGCGACGGCCGACGCCCTCGGCATCGCCACACTGCTCGCGGCCGCGGTCACGGGTGTCGAGGGATCCGCGCCACTACTGAGCCCCGACACCGTCGCCACGGTCGGCCAACAGCAGGTGCGCGGCTACGACGAGGTACTCGACCAGCACGACCGCGCACACGCCATCGTCTTCCAGAAGCCGAGCAGGCAGCTGGCGTGGGGCGGCCCGCGCAGCATCGGCCACGACGGCGCGTGCGGCGCGGTGGGCTGCGTCGACCCGGACACGGGTGTGGCCTTCGGCTACACGGTGGCCCGGGGCCCGTGGCCGGGCGGCGCGGATCCGCGGGCGGTCGAAGTAGCACGGGCCATCGGGGACCTGGTGGGGTGACCGGGCGCCGCCCGATCGTCGCCGCCCGTCCACCTTCGCTTCCGCGGGGCCTCCGTCACCGGCGGATCCGCGTCATCTCCGGGTCGAACAGCGGCTCCGCCGCAGTCGTCGCCGCCACACGGTCGCCGAAGTAGCCGATCTCCACCCGTGTTCCGGGTTCCGCGTGTTCGGCCGGGAGCCAGGCATAGGCGATCGGGCGGCCGAGGGTGTAGCCGTACGCGGCGCTGGTGACGTAACCGCAGGGCCGGCCGTTCACGTGAACCGGTTCGTGGCCCATGACCACCGAGCGGTCGTCCTCGATCAGGAGGGCGGTGAGGCGGCGATCCACCGTGTCCTTGGTGACATCGACGATCGCGTCTCGGCCCACGTAGTCGCCCTTCTTCTTGCGGACCGCGAAGCCCACACCTGCCTCGTAGGGGTTGTGCTCGCTGGTCATGTCGTGGCCCCAGGCGCGGTAACCCTTCTCCAGGCGAAGGGAGTTGAAGGCGCTGCGGCCCGCCGCGATCACCCCGTGCTCCTGTCCGGCCCGCCAGAGCGTGTCCCACAGGCGCAGGCCCAGATCGGCGGTGGTGTACAGCTCCCAGCCCAGTTCACCGACGTAGGACAGGCGCATCGCGGTCACCGGGACGTCCCCGATGAAGGCCTGCTTCGCCTTGAAGTAGCCGAAGTTCTCGTGCGAGAAGTCGGCGTCGGTGAGGGGCTGCACGAGGTCGCGGGCGCGCGGCCCCCACACGCCGATGCAGCAGGTGCCTGCCGTGATGTCGCGGACCTGCACCGTGCCGTCGGCGGGCAGGTGGCGACGCAGCCAGACGAGGTCGAGGTTGCTGTTGGCGCCGACCTGGAAGCGGTCCTCCGCGAGCCGGGCGACGGTGAGGTCGCTCAGCACGCCGCCCGCCTCATCGAGGAGCAGGGTGTACGTCACCGCGCCGACTGCCTTGTCCAGCTGATTCGTTGAGAGGCCTTGCAGAAATGTCAGGGCGCCCGGGCCCGTGACCTCGAGGCGCTTGAGGGGGGTCATGTCGTACATCGCCACGCGCTCGCGGGTGACCAGTGCCTCGGCGCCCGCGACGGGTGACCAGAAGCGGGAGGCCCATTCGTTCCGCTCGCCGATGTGGGACACCTCGGGGAGGTCGGCGTTGGCCTCGTACCAGTGCGGGCGCTCCCAGCCCGCGCCCTCCAGGAACACGGCTCCGAGCTCTTGTTGGCGTATGTGGAAGGGGCTCACGCGCAGCGGCCGGGGGCGGTTCGGCGGCTGGAGCGGGTGGATGATGTCGTAGACCTCGGAGAAGCTCTGACAGCTGCGCTCGTGCACGTAGTCGGGGGCGAGCTGCACGTCCTCGAAGCGGTTGATGTCGCAGCCGTGGACGTCGATGCCGGGCCGGCCCTCGACCATCCACTTCGCGACGGCCCTGGCGACGCCCGCCGAGTGGGTCACCCACACCGCTTCGGCCAGCCAGAAGCCGGACACCGTCGGGGACTCGCCGATCAGGGGCATGCCGTCGACGGTGAACGAGAACAGTCCGTTGAAGCCGTCGGCGATGTCCGCGTCGTTCAGAGCGGGCAGCAGCCTGCGGGTGTCCGCCCAGGCGCCCTCGAAGTCGGCCTTCGTGAAGTCCAGCTTGGAGGGCTGGTCCGGGCTGTCGGCGGGGTGGGCGACGTCGTCGGGCGACAGGGGCATGGGGCGGTGGGCGTAGGAGCCGATGCCGATCCGGTCGACGAGTTCGCGGTAGTAGAGGCCGGCGTCCTGGTTGCGCAGGATCGGCAGGTTCGCCTCGTCCAACTGGCTGTTGCGGCCCTTGAGTTCGGTGATGGGTGTGGT
Source organism: Streptomyces sp. UC4497 (assembly GCF_054871485.1). NCBI lineage: Bacteria > Bacillati > Actinomycetota > Actinomycetes > Kitasatosporales > Streptomycetaceae > Streptomyces > Streptomyces sp. UC4497. The sequence continues at coordinate 106,632 of NZ_JBTYHB010000025.1, forward strand.
GGTGGCGTACTGGTGGCCCATGGGGACGAGCGGCACGTCCTGGCCGACCATGCGGCCGATGCGCGGGCCCCAGAATCCGGCGCAGGAGACGACGATGTCCGCGGGGAAGGTGCCGCGGTCGGTGACGACGGCACTGACGGCTCCGCCGGATGTCTCGACGTCCGTGACGGTGTGGTGGCCGAGGAAGGTGGCGCCGCGGGCGAGGGCGCGGCGGGCCTGTGCCTCGCCGATCCGTAGCGCCTTGGCCAGGCCGTCGCTGGGGATGTGGTAGCCGCCGAGGATGGCGCCGGGGTCGAGCAGCGGGTGGAGCTTGGCGGACTCGTCCGGGTCGAGGAGGTGGCTCTCGACGCCCCAGGAGCTGAGCCAGCCGTGCCGGCGTTCAAGTTCCCGCAGGCGTTCTGGAGTTGTGGCGATCTCCAGGCCGCCGACCTGCCGGTAGCACCAGTCTCCGTCCAGGTCGAGGGCGCTCGTCTTCTCGACGGTGTAGCGCGCGAACTCGGTCATGGTCTTGGAGGGGCTGGTCTGGAAGACCAGGCCGGGGGCGTGCGAGCTGGAACCGCCGGTCGCGAAGAGGGGGCCCTGTTCGAGGACGGTGACGTCGGTCCAGCCGAGTGCGGTGAGCTCGTCACTGAGGGAGCAGCCGACGATTCCGGCTCCGATGATGACCACCTTGGGCTGCGAAGACTGCGAGTTCATGGTGGGTCCTCCGGGAGTTCAAGGGTGCACGAGGGTGACGTGGGAGGGATCGGGGGCGGTGTCGTCAGAGGCGGACGGCCGCGCGTTCACGTGGGAGTGAAACGACAGATGAACGAGATTGATATACCAGCGATCGGCACACTAGAACCGACGCGCGGCGGGCGTCAATGGGCCCCGGATTGACCGGAGTTGAGAGGCAGCCGGGTGCTTCAGATGATCGAGCGGATCGCGCGCTCGAAGTTCTCGACGTGCTCGGCGGCCACGGCCGAGGCCTTGGCCTCGTCGCCGTCGATGACGGCCCGCAGCAACTGCCCGTGTTCGTGGACGTGTTGCTCGAGTCCGGACAGGCGGTCGATGAACAGGCACCAGATGCGGGTGGCGAGGTTGTCGTAGTTGACCAGCGTGGCTTCGAGGTACGGGTTGTACGTGACCGCGTAGACGGCGCGGTGCACCGCCATGTCGAGCCGGAGCAGGCCGATCTCGCCGTGTTCCGGCGCTCCCTGCGACTCCTCCTCCACGCGGGTGAGCAGTTCGCGCAGCCGTTCCCGGTCCGCCGCGGTGGCCCGCTTGCTGGCGCGCGCGGCGGCGAGGGGTTCGAGTTCCTGGCGCACTTCGGAGATGTGGCCGAGGTCGGCGATCTGTACTTCGGTGGCGAAGGTGCCGCGCCGGGGGAAGGCGACGATGAGCCGCTCGATCTCCAGGCGCTTGAGGGCCTCGCGGACCGGGGTGCGGCCGAGGCCGAGGTCGGCGGCGAGGCGCCCGTCGTGGACGGGTTCGCCGGGGCGGATCTGCAGGGTGACGAGTCGGTCCGTGATCTCCTGGTACGCCTGGTCGGCCAGTGTCGCGCCGTGCGACTGGCCCCCGGCGGCAGGCACAGATGCCATCTCGCCCCTCCCCTGACGTGTCCGCGATGAGACCTCACCGTACCGCATCCCTGCATTGATATATCAGGGGTGCGGAGCGGCGGGAGAGGCGAAGGCATCGTGGCGGGCCCGTCAGGCGGCGGCGGGCGCGATCCTTTCCGTGGCGGGGATCAGGGTGCGGCGCAGGCGGTTGAAGATCTTGGAGCGGTTCATGGCGAGGACCGCAGTGGGCGCCCCGTCCTCCTTGTAGAGGGCCGCGAAGGACCGGCTCTCGTAGGAGCCCTCGACGAGTTCGACCTGGGCGCCGGGACCGACGCAGCCCGCGAGTTGGATGCGGACGTCGTACTGGTCGGACCAGAAGGACGGCGGGGTGGCCCGCGGGGTCGCGGACTCGCCGGTGAGCAGCGTGCGGGCCGCCGTGGCGGCCGACTCCGCGGCGTTCGACCAGTGCTCGATGCGGGCGTGCCGGCCGGTGAAGGGGTGCGGGCGGCGGGCCACGTCCCCGACGGCGACGACGTTGGGGACGCTGGAGGCGCCGCCCGCGTCGCACACCACGCCGTTGTCGACCCACACACCGGAGTCGGCGAGCCAGTCGTCGACCGGCCGGGCGCCCACTCCGACGAGCACGATGTCCGCGGGCAGCAGCCGCCCGTCCGTGAGCCGCACCCCGGTGACCCGGCCGCCACCGCTCTCCAGTTCCGCCACCCCCGTGCCGCACAGCAGGCGTACGCCATGGTCGGTGTGGAGGGAGGCGCAGACGCGGCCCATCTCGGCGCCCAACTGGCGTTCCAGCGGGGTGTCGAGCGCCTCGACCACGGTGACGTCGAGGCCCAAGTGGTGGGCGGTGGCGGCGACTTCGGCCCCGATGAACCCGGCGCCGATGACCACCATCCGGGGCGCCCCGCTCAGCAGTTCGGCACGCAGGCTCCGGGCGTCGTCCAGGGTGCGCAGGGTGTGGACACCGGCGAGTCCGTCCGTGCCGGGGAGACGGCGGGCGGTCGAACCGGTGGCGACCACGACGCCGTCGGTGTCGATCCTGCGCCCGTTGGCGAGGATGACGGATGTGGTGGAGCAGTCCAGGTGTACGGCGCGTTCGCCCAACTCCCAGTGGATTCCGAGCTGTTCGTACTCCTCGGCGTCACCGAGTTCGAGGGCATCGGCCGTGACCTCGCCCTTGAGGTAGGCCTTGGACAGGGGCGGGCGGTCGTAGGGGCGGTGCAGTTCCTCTCCTACGACGGTGATCCCTCCGTCGTATCCCTCGGAGCGCAGCGATCGGACGGCGCCGAGGCCGGCGAGCGAGGCTCCGACGACAGTGATGTGCTTCATGCGGGCTCCCCAACGGTGACGTGAAGCAGGACCTGACCGTCCTGGACGGTGACGTGGTGGGTGCGGACGGGCGTCTTGGCGGGCGGGCAGGTCGGGCGTCCGTCGCGCAGGTCGAACGACGCCTCGTGCAGGGGGCATTCGACGAAGCAGCCCTCGAGGAAGCCGTCGGCGAGCGAGGCGTCCTGGTGGGTGCAGGTGTCGTCGATGGCGTACACCGTGCCGTCGGCGTTGAAGACGGCGACGGGGGCCGGCACTCCCTCGGTCACGCGGATGGACTCACCAGGGGGCAGATCTTCGATGCGGCACACCGGGATCATGGGGAACCTCCAGGAAACAAATGGACGGTCAGTTGGCGCGCTGCGTGCCGAGCCGGGCCTGGAGCCAGGCGTGGAACTCGCCGATGTGGTGTTCGCTGGGGACGAGGACGCCGCCCTTGGCGTAGGCGCGCGAACTCATCGCGGGCTGGGTGCGCTCGCAGGCGTCGAAGTCCTGCTGGTTGACGCGGTGGAACAGTTCGACGGAGCGCTCGACGTCGGTTCCGCTGCCCACGACGTGCGGCAGATAGAGCCAGTCGCACTCGACGATCGTGCGGTCGTGGGAGATCGGGTACATCCGGTGGAGGATCACGTGGTCCGGGACCAGGTTGATGAACACCTGGGGCCGCACGGTGATCGCGTAATAGCGCCGGTCCTGCTCGTCGGCGACCGAGGGGATGCGGTCGAGGCCCTCGGAGCCGTCGACGGTGAAGCCCCTGGCCTCTTCGGCGAACTCTGCGCCGTGGCCGACGAAGTACTGGGCCGCCAGTCCGTCCTTGAACTCCGGCAGCACTTCGGTGAGTTCGGGGTGGATGGTGGCGCAGTGATAGCACTCCATGAAGTTCTCGATGATGAGCTTCCAGTTCGCCTGGACGTCGTACGTGATGCGCTTGCCGAGGTCGAGGTCCCCGATCGCGTAGTTCTCGATCGCGTCGGCGCCGCCGAGGCGTTCGCTGACCGCTCCGATCACCTCGTCCTCGAAGGAGGGCGGCTGCTCGGCCAGGCACACCCACACATATCCGAGCCACTCCCTGACATGCACGGTGACCAGGCCGTATTCGGTGCGGTCGATGTCCGGCATCGACGTCAGGTTGGGTGCGGCGATCAGCTTGCCGTCGAGGCCGTAGGTCCAGGCGTGGTACGGGCACTGGAAGTTCCGCCTGACCTCACCCGACTCCTCGGTGCACAGTTTGGCGCCGCGATGCCGACAGATGTTGAGGAACGCGCGCACGGAGCCGTCGCGGGAACGCGCGACGAGGACGCTCTCGCGGCCCACTTGGTAGGTGCGGAAGCTGCCCGGCTTCGTGAGGTCGGAGGCCCGGCTCACGCAGAACCACATGGACTCGAAGATGTGCTCCTGCTCCTGCGCGAAGATCTGCGGGTCGGTGTAGTAGTCGCCGGGAAGCGTGGAGATCAGACTCGGGGGCAGGCTCGTGATGCTCATCAGGAGTCACCTCGGTAGATGTCGTACGGACACGCGGCAGGTGCCGAAGCGAAGCGAGTTGTGTGTGGTGTCGGGGCTCAGAGGGACCCACGCTTGGGGGCCCCGTGCTCAGAGGGCCCCCGCGCTCACAGCGTCACCACTGAGCGCAGTACGTCTCCGCGGCGCATGGCGTCGAACGCGGACTCCACCTCGTCCAGGCCGATCTCCTCGCTGACGAACGCGCCGAGGTCGAAGCGGCCCTGGAGGTAGAGGTCGATGAGGGCGGGGAAGTCGCGGGAGGGCAGGCAGTCGCCGTACCAGGACGACTTGAGGGCGCCGCCGCGACCGAAGACGTCGGCGAGCGGCAGTTCCAGTTTCATCTCGGGGGTGGGGACGCCCACGAGGACTACGGTGCCCGCCAAATCGCGGGCATAGAAGGCCTGTTGGTAGGTCTCGGGGCGACCCACGGCCTCCACCACGACGTCCGCGCCGAAGCCGCCGGTGAGGGAGCGCACCGCCTCGACGGGGTCGGTCCTGGAGGAGTCGACGGTGTCGGTGGCGCCGAACCGCTCGGCCTTCGCCAGCTTCCGCTCGTCGATGTCCACGGCGATGATGCGGGCGGCCCCGGCGACCTTCGCCCCGGCGATCGCCGCGATCCCGACGCCTCCGCAGCCGATGACGGCCACCGAGTCGCCCCTGCCGACGCCGCCGGTGTTGACCGCCGCGCCGAAGCCCGCCATGACGCCGCAGCCGAGCAGGCCCGCCGCGGCGGCCGTCGCGGACCGGTCGACCTTGGTGCACTGACCGGCAGCGACGAGGGTCTTCTCGGCGAACGCGCCGATGCCGAGCGCGGGCGAGAGCGTGGTGCCGTCGAGGAGGGTCATGGCCTGCGTGGCGTTGTGCGTGTCGAAGCAGTACCAGGGCCTGCCGCGCCGACAGGCCCGGCAACTGCCGCACACCGCGCGCCAGTTGAGGATCACGAAGTCGCCGGGCGCCACATCGGTGACCCCGTCGCCGACGGACTCGACGACGCCGGCGGCCTCGTGTCCGAGCAGGAACGGGAACGCGTCGCCGATCCCGCCCTCCCGGTAGTGCAGATCGGTGTGGCAGACGCCGCAGGCCCGTACCTGCACCAGCGCCTCCCCCGGTCCCGGCTCAGGGACCAGGATCGTTTCCACGGAGACGGGGGCGCCCTGCTTGCGGGCGACCACCGCGCGTACCTCGTGAGTCACGGTTGAGCTCCTTGGGGTCTGTCGAGGGAGGCAGATGAGCCGTATGGGCTGTGGAGGAGCCGTTCAGGAGAGCCGAACTCTGTTGCGCATGAAGAACCTTGACGCGTTCTACGCAACGCCCAAACTGTCGTCTCCGTCGACGGCGTGTGTCAAGGGGCATCTGAGATCTGCCGCTCGACACCTCAAATGCGCACGTCGGGGCGCCAGTTGGCGTCGTCGCCTGCGGGTCGACCCCGGTGCGCAGCGCGGACGTCGGGGCGCCACGCGCGGCGCATGACTTCCGCCGTCCCGGGTAGCCGAACTGGCTAGACGGGCTTTCCCTGCCCTAATTCAGGAGGCACCACTTATAGGAGACGAGCGTGAAGATGGGGCCGAAGATCCGCTTCCGCATCGCCCTGCCGCCCGCCCGCGGCCAGCGCCTATAGTCGCGCCATGAGAAAGCATGACGCAGACAGTGAGACAACGGGCTCGTCGGGCGCCGGAGTGCAGTCCGTCGACCGTGCCGTGAGCGTTCTCGAGATTCTCGCCCGGCGCGGGGAAGCAGGCGTCAGCGAGATCGCCGCGGAAATCGACGTGCACAAGTCGACGGCATTCCGTCTGCTGGGCGCGCTGGAGGCGCGCGATTTGGTCGAGCAGTCGGGCGACCGGGGAAAGTACCGGATCGGTTTCGGCATCGTACGCCTGGCCAGCTCGGTCACCGACAATTTCGATGTGACACAGCAGGCCCGCCCGTTCTGCGAGCAGCTCGCGGAGGAATTCGGGGAGGCCGTCAACATCGCAATTCTGCAGGAACATTATGCGGTGAACGTCCTCCAGGTGCGCGGCCCGATGGCGGTCAGCACGCACAATTGGGTCGGCCAGCTCACCCCGATGCATGCCACATCCAGTGGAAAGATATTGCTCGCTCATGTACCGGAACGGGAGCGCGCGGAAATGCTCGCGGCCTCCCACATGAAAAAGATGACACCGCACACCCTGACCGCGAAGGGAAAGCTCGAGAAGGATCTCGCGCAGACCCTTGAGCGCGGATATGCGGTGACGCTAGAGGAATTGGAGCTCGGGCTGCACGGAATGGCCGCGCCCATCAGAAACGCCCAGGGTGAGGTCATCGCCGCGATCAGCGCCTCGGGTCCCGCCTACCGGTTCTCCGAGGAGCGGATGCACGAGCTCTCCCCCACGCTGCTGCGGAGCGCGCAGGACATCAGCCGCAAGATGGGCTACCTGGACTGACCGGGGCCGTCCCCCTCGGCCGGTTCCATCCGGATGATCACGGCCTTGGACGTGGGGGTGTTGCTCTTCTCTGCGACGCTGTCCAGCGGGACGAGGACGTTGGTCTCCGGGTAGTAGGCGGCCGCGGAGCCCCGGGGCGTCGGGTAGCCGACGGCGCGGAACGCGGGCGCCCTGCGCTCGCTGCCATCGGTCCACACGCTGATCAGGTCGACCAGGCTCCCCTCCGCGATGCCGAGTTCGGCGAGATCCTCCGCGTTGGCCAGGACGACGCGCCGCGCGCCCTTGACGCCGCGGTACCGGTCGTCCATCGCGTACGGGATGGTGTTCCACTGGTCGTGCGAGCGCAGCGTCTGCAGGATCAGGTGGCCGGGCGGCGCGGTGAGCCCGGTGAAGGTGTTCGCGGTGAAGACGGCGGTGCCGCTCGCCGTCTGGAAAACGCGCTTGTTGACGGGGTTGGGCAGGTTGAAGCCGCCCGGTTCCCGCACGCGCCGGTTGAAGTCGTCGAATCCCGGCACCACGTTCGCGATGTGCTCGCGAATGGTGTCGTAGTCGTTCTCGAATGCCTGCCAGGTGATCCCGTGCCGCTCGCCGAGGGTCCTGCGGGCGAGCCTGCTGATGATGGACACCTCGCTGAGCAGCGCGGGTGAGGCGGGCGCGAGCCGGCCGCGGGTGGCGTGCACATCGCTCATCGAGTCCTCGACCGTCATGAACTGCTCACCGCCCGACTGAATGTCGCGGTCGCTGCGCCCCAGCGTGGGAAGTATCAGCGCGGTGCGGCCGCACACGGCGTGCGAGCGATTCAGTTTGGTGGAGATGTGGGCCGTCAACCGGCAATTGCGCAGGGCGCGTTCGGTCACGTCGCTGTCGGGCGTGGCGCGGACGAAATTGCCCGCCACCCCGACGAACACGTGGGCCCGCCCGTCGCGCATGGCCCGGATCGCGTCGACAGCGTCGGCCCCGTGCCGGGTGGGCGGGGCGAAGTCGAATTCCTTCTCCAGGGCGTCGAGGAACGACTGCGGCATGCGCTCCCACACGCCCATGGTGCGGTCGCCCTGCACATTGCTGTGGCCGCGCACCGGGCAGACGCCGGCGCCGGGCCTGCCGATGTTTCCGCGCAGCAGAAGGAAATTGACGACTTCGCGGATGGTGGGGACGCCGTGCTTGTGCTGGGTCAGGCCCATGGCCCAGCACACGATGACGTTCTTGGCGCCGAGCACCCGCTGGTGGACCTCCTCGATCTCCTCCCGCGTGAGCCCGGTGGCCTTGAGGACCTCCGCCCAGTCGAGCCCGCGAATGTTGTCCGTGAAGACCTCATAGCCCGAGGTGTGGGCGTCGATGAACTCGCGGTCGAGGACCGTGCCGGGCGCCTTGTCCTCGGCCTCCAGGAGCAGCAGGTTCAGCGCCTGGAAGAGGGCGAGGTCGCCGCCCGGCCGGATCTGCAGGAACTGGTCGGCGATCTCGGTGCCCCGGCCGATGACACCCCGCGCCTTCTGCGGGTGCTTGAAGCGCAGCAGCCCCGCCTCGGGCAGCGGGTTGACCGCGACGATCTTCCCGCCGCGCCGCTTGGTCTCCTCCAGGGCCGTCAGCATCCGGGGATGGTTGGTGCCGGGGTTCTGGCCGACGACGAAGACCAGGTCGCTGTTGTGCAGGTCGTCGAGACTGACGCTGCCCTTGCCGATGCCCAGCGTCTCGTTGAGGGCCGAGCCGCTGGACTCGTGGCACAGGTTGGAGCAGTCGGGCAGGTTGTTGGTGCCGAAGGCCCGCGCGAAGAGCTGGAGGAGGAACGCGGGCTCGTTGGCGAGCCGGCCCGAGGTGTAGAACAGCGCCTCGTCGGGGCTGTCCAGGCCATTGAGCTCGTCGGCGAGCAGGTCGAGCGCGCCGTCCCAGCCGATCGGCTCGTAGTGGTCGCTGTCCGGGTACTTGACCATGGGCTCGGTCAGCCGGCCCTGCTGGTTGAGCCAGTAGTCGGAGGCCTCCGCGAGCTCGCTGACCGGGTGCTCGGCGAAGAACTCGCGGGTGACGCGGCGGGTGGTGGCCTCGTCGGCGATGTGCTTGGCGCCGTTCTCGCAGTACTCGTTGCGGTGCCGCTTGTCCGGTGCGCCCTCGGGCCAGGCGCAGCCGGGGCAGTCGATGCCGCCGTCCTGGTTGATGTTGAGCAGGGTCAGGGCGGTGCGCTTGGGCGAGGTCTGGCTCAGGGCGTACTGGAGGGCGTGGGCCACGGCGGGCGCCCCGGTGGCCCAGGTCTTGGGCTTGCTCAGGGAAAGGTCCTCTGCGGGCTCTTCGATCGCGCGCACGCCCATCACCTCTACGTTTCCGACTCACCGGGAGACGGCACGCCCCCGTCGCCCAGCATTCGTCCGCGCTCGGCCCACGGTCAAAGCGGAAAGTCCGATCGTTGATAGGCAGCTACGATCACGGGCGGACGTAAACCACCGAAGTCGGCCGGAAAGGGGGTGGGACCGTGCTCCTGCGACAGCTCGAATACCTCGTCGCGCTGACCGGCACCGGCCACTTCGCCAAGGCCGCCGAGCAGTGCTTCGTGTCGCAGCCGACACTGTCCGAGGGCATCCGCAAGCTGGAGACCGAGCTCGGGGTGCCGCTGGTGCGCCGCGGCCGGCGCTTCGAGGGCCTGACGGCGGAGGGCGAGCAGGTCGTCGTGTGGGCCCGCCGGATGCTCGCGGACCGGGACGCCATGCAGTCGGGGCTCGCCGCGCTGCGCGCAGGGCTCAGCGGGGAGCTACGGCTCGGCGCCGTGCCCACGGCGGTCGGCGCGGTCGCCCTGCTCACCCAGCCGTTCTGCGCGGCCAATCCGCACACCACGGTGAACGTCCAGGCCGATCTCCAGGGTGACGACATCGTGCGCCGGCTGCGCGCCTTCGAGCTGCACGGGGCGGTCTCGTACCACAGCCGGACCCTGGATCTGCCGTTCGTGCCGCTGTACCGGGAGCGCTACGTCGTGCTCACCCAGGAGGACCCGGACCGCTCGGCGCAGGAGATCAGCTGGGCCGAGGCGGCCGCGCTGCCGCTGTGCCTGCTGCATCCGCGGATGCTGGGGCGCCGGGTCCTGGACGACGTGTTCGCGGAGCTGTCCCTGACGGTGGCGCCGCGCGTGGAGACGGACTCCATCGCCTCGCTGATCGCGCATGTGCGCACCGGCCAGTGGTCGAGCATCATCCCGCACACCTGGCTGCACGTCTTCGGGATCCCCGCCGGGATGGAGGCCGTGCCGCTGCACGGTCCGCGGCGCAGCGCGCGGATCGGTCTGCTGCTGCCGCCGCGCGATCCGCTGTCGGTGATGGAGCAGGCGCTCGCGGACCTGGCCCGCGCCTCGCGGATGCACACGGTCCTGGACGTGCTGCCGGGCTGAGCACCAGCCGCCGCAACTCCCTGCTCCGGCACGGCGGTTACGGGCTTGTTTTCCTCCTCCGTACACCATTGACGCGCCCCTGAGGGGCTGGCTACGGTGACGACGTCCGCCACTGATATATCAGAGCGTCACCAGTCGGTTTTCAAGGAGTCCTCATGACCCCCGACGCACACGACCTGCCCGACCACCCCGACTTCCTGTGGCGCAACGCCGATCCGAAGAAGTCCTACGACGTCGTGATCGTCGGGGGCGGCGGACACGGCCTGGCGACGGCGTACTACCTCGCCAAGAACCACGGCATCACGAACATCGCCGTCCTGGAGAAGGGGTGGCTGGCCGGCGGCAACATGGCCCGCAACACCACGATCATCCGCTCCAACTACCTGTGGGACGAGAGCTCGGGCATCTACGAGAGCTCGCTCAAGCTGTGGGAGACGCTGGAGCAGGACCTCGGCTACCCGATCCTGTTCAGCCAGCGCGGCGTCCTCAACCTCGCGCACAACCTCCAGGACGTCCGGGACAGCAAGCGCCGGGTGTACGCGAACCAGCTCAACGGCATCGACGCCGAGTGGCTGGAGCCGGACGAGGTCGCCAAGGTGTGCCCGATCGTCAACACCAGCCCGGATGTGCGCTATCCGGTGCACGGCGCCACGTACCAGCCGCGCGCGGGCATCGCCAAGCACGACTACGTGGCATGGGGCTTCGCCCGCCGCTGTGACGCGTACGGCATCGACCTCATCCAGAACTGCGAGGTCACCGGCATCGATGTGAGCGGGGGCCGGGTCACCGGGGTGCGGACCACCCGGGGCCGGATCGGCGCCGGGAAGGTGGCGCTCGCGGCGGCCGGACACACCTCAATCCTCGCGCAGATGGTCGGCCTGCGGCTGCCGCTACAGAGCCATCCGTTGCAGGCGCTGGTGTCGGAGCTGCTGGAGCCCGTGCACCCGACCGTCGTGATGTCCAACGCTGTGCATGTGTACGTGTCCCAGGCGCACAAGGGCGAACTCGTCATGGGCGCGGGCATCGACAGCTACAACGGGTACGGGCAGCGCGGCGCCTTCCACATCATCGAGCGGCAGATGGCGGCGGCCCTGGAGCTGTTCCCGGTGTTCGCGCGCGCCCACATGCTGCGCACGTGGGGCGGCATCGTCGACACCACCCCGGACGCCTCCCCCATCGTCGGGCTCACCCCGGTCGAGGACCTGTACCTCAACTGCGGCTGGGGAACCGGCGGTTTCAAGGCGACGCCGGGTGTCGGCTGGGCGTACGCGCACACCATCGCGACCGGTGAACCCCATGACACCAACGCGCCGTTCACCCTCGACCGGTTCACGACCGGCGCCCTCGTCGACGAGCACGGCGCCGCCGCCGTCGCGCACTGAGCCCCTTTCTAGGAGAGACCCATGCAGCTCATCCCCTGCCCCTGGTGCGGGCCGCGCGAGGAGACCGAGTTCCACTACGGAGGCCAGGCGCACGTCGAGCACCCCGCCGACCCGCACGCGCTCGACGACGAGCAGTGGGCCCAGTACGTGTTCTTCCGCGACAACCCCAAGGGTCCCTTCGCGGAGCGGTGGGCGCACACGGCGGGCTGCCGCCGCTGGTTCAACGCCGTGCGCGACACCGTGAGTTACGAGTTCCTGACCTTGTACCCCGTGGGGTGCCCGAACCCGCTCGGCACCGCCGCGCGAGAGCGCCAGGAGGCGACCGCATGAGCACTCCCTTCCGCACCTCCTGCGACACGTACGGGCGCGTCGACCGCTCCACCACGCTGGACTTCGTCTTCGACGGGACGCCGTACACCGGGCACCCCGGAGACACCCTCGCCTCCGCGCTCCTCGCGAACGGTGTGCATCGGGTGGCGACGAGCATCAAGTACGGCCGCCCGCGCGGCATCCTGGCCGCCGGTGTCGAGGAGCCCAACGCCCTCGTGCAGATCGAGGCACCGTTCCCCGAGCCGATGCTCACCGCCACCACGGTCGAGCTCTACGACGGTCTGGTGGCGCGCGGGCTCGGCGGCCAGGGGCGGCTCGCCGGTGAGCCAGATCCCGCCCGCTACGACGCGCGGCACCTGCACGCCGAGCTGCTGATCGTCGGCGCGGGCCCTGCCGGTCTCGCGGCCGCGCTCGCCGCGTCCGACGCGGGGGTCCGGGTCGTCCTCGTCGACAGCGCAACGGAGTTGGGTGGCAGCCTGCTCGGCACGCGGGAGACCGTCGACGGCCGGCCCGCGCAGGAGTGGGTGGACTCGGTGACGCGGCGGCTCGCGGAGTCCGGGAACGTGACCGTCCTGACCCGCACCACCGCCCTCGGCCACTACGACGACAACCTCGTCCTCGCCCTGGAGAAGCGCACCGACCACCTCGGCGCCGCGGCCCCGAGCCACGTGTCCCGGCAGCGGGTGTGGCGCATCCGGGCCGAGCAGGTCGTGCACGCGACCGGCGCCACCGAGCGGCCGATCGCCTTCGACGACAACGACCGCCCCGGCATCATGCTCGCCTCCGCGGCTCGTACGTATCTCAACCGGTACGGCGTCCTCGCCGGCCACCGGGCCGTCGTCTTCACCACGAACGACTCCGCGTACGACGCGGTGCTCGAACTCGCGGACGCGGGTGTGGAATTCGCCGCCGTGGTCGACGCGCGGCCGACCGTCCCCGCCCGGCTCGCCGGGGCGCTGGCCGAGCGCGGTATCCCGCTGCACCGCGACCATGTCGTCACCGGGACCAGTGGCGGCGAGCGCATCTCCCGCGCGCACATCGCCCAGCGCTCGGCGGTGGACGCCCGGCGACACGGCGTCGACTGCGACGTGCTGCTCGTCTCCGGCGGCTGGAACCCGGCCGTCGCCCTGTTCAGCCAGGCGCGCGGGAAGCTGCGCTACGACGCGGAGCTCGCCACGTTCGTGCCCACCGAGGCGCTGGCGACCGTACGGACGGCGGGCGCGGCGGACGGTCTGCGCACGCTCGGAGAGTGCCTCGGCAGCGGTATCGCCGCGACGGCCACGGCGCTGGAGGCGCTCGGCGTCGCGGTCGCGCCGTTCGGCGTTCCGGCGGCGGCTACCGAACTCCCGTCCCCCAGTGCGGTGTTGTGGCGCGTGCCCAGTCCGCGGGACGGCGCGGACGGTACGGCGCAATTCGTCGACCTGCAACGCGACGCCCTCGCCAGCGACGTCTTTCGGGCCACCCGCGCCGGGCTCCGCTCCGTCGAGCACGTGAAGCGCTACACCACCATCGGCACGGCGCACGACCAGGGACGTACATCCGGGATCCTCACCTCGGGCATCGTCGCCGAGGCGCTCGGCGAGGAGGTGGCGGACCTCGGCACCACCGGCTTCCGGCCGCCCGTGCAGCCCATCGCGTTCGCCGCGTTCGCGGGCCGCAACCGGGGCGAGCTGTTCGACCCGGTGCGGGTAACAGCGCTGCACGCCTGGCACGAGCGGCACGGCGCGCTGTTCGAGGACGTCGGCCAGTGGAAGCGGCCCTGGTACTACCCGCTGCCCGGCGAGACGATGGACGACGCGGTGCAGCGCGAGTGCCACGCGGCGCGCAACGGCGTGGCCATGATGGACGGTTCGACGCTCGGCAAGATCAGCGTGCAGGGACCCGACGCGGGCGAGCTGCTCAACCGGCTCTACACGAACATGATGGCCACACTGAAACCCGGCCGGATCCGCTACGGGGTCATGTGCGGCGTCGACGGGATGGCCATCGACGACGGCACGGTCATCCGCGTCTCGGAGAACGAGTTCCTCGTCACCACCACAACGGGCAACGCAGCCATGGTCCTTGAGTGGATGGAGGAGTGGCTCCAGACGGAGTGGCCCGACCTGCGCGTCCACCTCACGTCCGTGACCGAGCACTGGGCGACGATCCCGCTCGTCGGCCCGCGCTCCCGGGAGGTGCTCGCCGCGGTCGTCGGCGACGACCTGGATGTCTCCAACGAGGCGTTCCCGTTCATGAGTTGGCGCGACACCGTGATCGCGGGCGTCGACGCCCGGCTGTGCCGGATCAGCTTCTCCGGCGAGCTCGCGTACGAGGTCAATGTGCCGGCCTGGTACGCCACCACGGTCTGGCAGGCGCTGTACGACGCCGGGCAGCCGCTCGGCCTCACCCCGTACGGCACCGAGACCATGCACGTGCTGCGCGCCGAGAAGGCGTACCCGATCATCGGGCAGGACACCGACGGCACGGTCACCCCGCAGGACCTCGGGATGAACTGGGTGATCTCCAAGAAGAAGCCGGACTTCGTCGGCAAGCGGTCCTTCGCCCGGCCCGAGAACCAGCGCCCCGACCGCAAGCGGCTCGTCGCACTGCTGCCCACCGACGAACGCACCCTGCTCCCGGAGGGCGCGCAGATCATCGCCACCGAGGCGGTGCCCGCGCCGCCGGTCCCGATGCTCGGCCATGTCACCTCCAGCTACCGCAGCGACGCCCTGCAGCGCACCTTCGCCCTGGCGCTCGTGCGCTCCGGCGCCGCCCGCGTCGGCGAGACCCTCTACGTCCCGCTCGACGGCGCCACCGTGCCGGTGACCGTCGCCGAACCCGTCCTCTTCGACAAGGAGGGAGCCCGCCGTGACGGCTGACGCCCCCGCCCACACCCCCGCACGCATCAGCCCGCTCGCCGACTGGGCCCCGCGGCTCCCCTCCGGCCTGACCGCCCGCGAACTCCCGTTCCTGACCCAGCTCACCCTCCGGGTGACACCGGGCAGCACGGCGGCCACCGCCATCGAGGGGTACCTCGGGTACGCACTGCCCGGCGCCTGCCGCGCTCATCTGGACGCCGAGGTCAAGGCGCTCTGGCTCGGCCCCGACGAATGGCTCCTGGTCGCACCCGCCGGGCGCGCCGGGGAACTGACGGCCGGGCTGCGGTCGGCGATCGGCGAGGAGTTCGCCACCGTCACCGACACCTCCGCGCAGCGCACCGTCCTCGCCCTCGCGGGCCCCCTGCTGCCGGAGATCCTCTCGCAGGGCTGCGCCCTGGATCTCGCGCCGGACAAGGCCGACGCGGGCGCCTGCCACACCACGCTGCTCGCGCAGGCCGGTGTCACGCTCGTGGTGCGCGAAGCGGGCCCGCGGGCGGTCTGGCTGCTCGTCCGGTCGTCCTTCGCCGGATACCTCGCGGCGTGGCTGGCCGACGCCTGCACCGAGTACGCCGTCGACTGCTGAGGAGACACCTGTCGTGACCACCTCGCCCAGCGCACGCACCGACAGCGATCAGTACATCCTGACCCTCACCTGCCCGGCCCGCCCCGGCATCGTGCACGCCGTCACCGCCTTCCTGGTCGGCGAGGGCTGCGACATCACCGAGCACCAGCAGTTCGACGACACCGACAACGGCACCGTGTTCCTGCGGACGAGTTTCACCGCGCCCGCCGATTCGGAACCGGCCCACCTGGAGGAGCGCTTCGCCGTCACGGCCGAGGCGTACGCGATGGACTGGCGGCTGCGCGACGCGGCGGCCGCACCCCGGGTGCTCGTCATGGTGTCGAAGTTCGACCACTGCCTCGCCGACCTGCTGTACCGGTGGCGCAGCGGCACCCTCGACGGGGACATCGCCCTCGTCGTCTCCAACCACCCCGACCTGCGCGAACAGGTGGAGCAGGCGGGCGTGGAGTTCCTGCACGTACCGGTCACCCGAGACACCAAGGCGGCGGCCGAGGAGCAACTGCTGCGCCTCGTGGACGAGCACGCCATCGACCTGGTGGTGCTCGCCCGGTACATGCAGATCCTCTCCGACGACCTGTGCAAGGCGCTGGAGGGGCGGGCCATCAACATCCACCACTCGTTCCTGCCGAGCTTCGCCGGCGCCAAGCCCTACCACCAGGCCCACGCGCGGGGCGTCAAGCTCGTCGGCGCGACCGCCCACTACGTCACCGCCGACCTGGACGAGGGCCCCATCATCGAGCAGGAGGTGATCCGCGTGGACCACCGCCAGAGCGCCCGGGAACTCGTCCTCGTCGGCCGCGACGCGGAACGCCTGGCCCTGGCCCGCGCGGTCAACTGGCACTGCCAGAACCGCGTCCTGCTCCACGGAAACCGCACGGTCATCTTCAACTGAGCGTGCCGAGCACCGGGACCGCTCCGGAGTCGGGGGGCGGGGGGGGGGGCGCGCCCCCCCCCCCCCCCCCCCCGCGGCCCGGGGGGCCCCCCCCCCCCCCCCCCCCCCGGCGCCCCCCCCCCCCCCGGGGGGGGGCCCCCCCCCCCCCCGGCGGGGGCGGGGGGGGGGGGGCGCGGGGCGTTAGGGGGG
>NZ_JBTYHB010000026.1:0-122563 GCF_054871485.1 Streptomyces sp. UC4497
GGGGGGGGGGGGGGGGGGGGGGCGGGGGGGGGGCGGGGGTGTGGTTGGGGGGGGGGGGGGGGGGCCCCGCCGAAGGAGGGTCGAGCACGGCCGGCATCTCGACACCGGCTTTGCCGCCCCGGAGGCGAGCGAGCCCGAAAATTAAACGGTCCAGTCCAGGATGACTTTGCCGCCCTTGCCGCTCGCCGCGTCCTCGAACGCCGCGTCGAAGTCGGTGTACGCGTAGCGGCCGGTTATCACCGGGGACAGGTCGAGGCCGCCCTCCAGGAGCACCGACATCGCGTACCAGGTTTCGAACATCTCGCGGCCGTAGATGCCCTTGATGGTGATCATCGAGGTGACGATCCGCGCCCAGTCGACGGCGAACTCCTCGGACGGCAGACCGAGCATGGCGATCTTGCCGCCGTGGGTCATGTTCGCCAGCATGTCGCGCATCGCGACGGGGTTGCCGGACATCTCCAGGCCCACGTCGAAGCCCTCGCGCAGGCCGAGTTCGCGCTGGCCGTCCGCGATGGTCGAGGACGCCACGTTCAGGGCGAGGCTCACGCCCACCTTCCGCGCAAGGGTCAGACGCTCCTCGCTGACGTCGGTCACGACGACGTTGCGGGCGCCGGCGTGCTTGGCGACGGCCGCCGCCATCAGGCCGATGGGACCCGCTCCCGTGATCAGTACGTCCTCGCCGACGAGCGGGAAGGACAGCGCGGTGTGCACGGCGTTGCCGAACGGGTCGAAGATCGCGGCGACATCGAGGTCCACGGGGACGCGGTGCACCCATACGTTCGACGCGGGCAGCGCCACGTACTCGGCGAACGCGCCGTCGCGGCCGACGCCGAGGCCGACCGTCGCCCGACACAAGTGGCGGCGCCCGGCAAGGCAGTTGCGGCACTTGCCGCACACCAGGTGGCCCTCGCCGCTGACCGTGTCGCCCACGGCGATGTCGCTCACGTCCCGGCCCGTCTCGACGACCTCGCCGACGAACTCGTGACCCACGACCAGCGGCGCGCTGATGGTCGACTGCGCCCAGCCGTCCCAGCTGCGGATGTGCAGATCGGTGCCGCAGATCCCGGTGCGCAGGACCTTGATCAGTACGTCCCCGGGGCCGACGGCGGGCTCGGGGACATCCGTCAGCCACAGACCCGGTTCGGCCTTCTCCTTGACCAGTGCCTTCAAGGGTTCGACTCCTGTCGTCGCGCACGCGGGCAGGGCGAACCGGCCCCTGTGCGAGGGAGAGTGGGTGGTGGGGTGTGCCGCGGCAGTCATCCGGATACGCCCCGTATGCGGTCCGCCGACACCGCAGACTCTTCCGTACATGACGCGTTCGGTCCATCGAGGTTTTCTTAAGCGGCGCCCCAGGTTTCCTACAGGCCCGACTGCCACCCCAGAACCCCGGCCCGTACGGACAGTTCGGCCCGCCAGGGCAGCCGCAGCCGTACGGTCAGGCGCCCGGCTACGGGCAGGGCCCGGGGACCATCGCCCTGATCGTGCTGCTGTCGCAGGCGTCGGCGGGCCAGTGGTTCAAGCGGCCTCGCTGAAGAACCCCCTGAGCACTCGCTGAAGAACCCCTGATCAAAGGCGCGTTGGGAGCGTTTCGAGAGGCACACCGACGATGCACTGAAGACGCACTGCAGGCCGGTTGATCCGCTCAACGAACGGAGTGTCCGAATAACGGACGCCCGACGCAGCGCATCCCACTGAGTCGCATACTGTCGCCGCACTTCAACCCGTCTCAGACAGCGAACAGGCACGACCATGACACGCACCTCCGTCACGGACCGGCCGCAGGCCGGATCCGACGTCGGCGCCACGCCGGGCGACGTCGAGGACGCCTCCACCGGCACGGAACTCGGCCACGGCCTCAAGCAGCGGCACCTCTCGATGATCGCCCTCGGCGGTGTCATCGGCGCGGGCCTCTTCGTAGGGTCGGGTGCCGGGATCGCCGCCGCGGGGCCCGCGGTCGTCCTGCTCTTCGCGGGCGCCGGGTTCGTGGTCATGCTGCTGATGCGGATGCTCGGCGAGATGTCCGCCGCGCGTCCTGCCACCGGTTCGTTCTCCGTGCACGCCGAGCGCGAGCTCGGCGCCTGGGCGGGGGCGACCTCCGGCTGGATGTACTGGGTGATGCTGACCTGCGGCGTGGCCGCGGAGGCGACGGCGGCCGGGCAGATCATGCACGGCTGGGTGCCGTTCCTGCCCGCCTACGGGTGGGTCGCCGTCTTCATGGTGTTCTTCTGCCTGAGCAACCTGGCCGCCGTGCGCAACTTCGGCGAGTTCGAGTTCTTCTTCTCGGCCCTGAAGGTCACCGCGATCTGCGCCTTCCTGGTCCTCGGTGTGCTCGGCATCTTCGGCGTCTTCGGTGACGCCCCCGGCGCCTCGAACCTCACCGGGCAGGGCGGCTTCTTCCCCACCGGCAGCTCCGGCCTGATCGCCGGACTGCTCACCGCCGTCTTCGCGTACGGCGGCCTGGAGACGGTGTCCATCGCCGCCGCCGAGTCCGACAAGCCGCGCGAGAACGTGGCACGCGCCGTGCGCACCGCCGTGTGGCGCATCGCGCTCTTCTACGTAGGGTCCATGGCGCTCGTCGTGGCCCTGGTGCCGTGGAACGACCCGAACGTCGCCACCGACGGCCCGTACGTCACGGTGCTGGGCGAGTTCGGCATCCCGGCCGCCGGCACCATCATGCAGGTCGTCATCCTCGTCGCCCTGCTGTCGGCGATGAACGCCAACATCTACGGCTCGTCCCGCATGGCCTACTCGCTCGTCTCCCGCGGCCTCGGCCCGCGCTTCCTGGGCCGGGTGCACCGCCGCGTACCGGTGGCCGCGGTGCTCGCGTCCTGCCTGTTCGGCTTCTTCGCGGTGTTCGCCGGCGTCTGGTGGCCCGACACCGTGTTCACCTGGCTGATGAACACGACCGGTGTCGCCATCCTCGTCGGCTGGGTCTTCATCTGCCTCGCGCAGCTGAAGATGCGCCGCCGCCTGGAGCGCGAGTCGCCCGAGCTGCTCACCGTGAAGATGTGGGGCTTCCCGTATCTGACCTGGCTCGCCCTGGCGGCGATCGCGGGCGTCTTCGTGGTCATGGCCAGCACCGCCGACGGCCGCAACCAGCTGTTCGTCTCCGCGATCCTGGTGGTCGCGCTGGCCGCGGGCGGTTACGTCAAGCAGCGCCGGGACGCCCGTGCGGTGCGGGCCTGACCCGCACGACAGGACAGGTCCTCACCGACAGGACGGGCCCTAGCCGAGCAGGTCGCCCCGGCCCCGCACCAGTTGCATCAGTTCACCCGCCATCGACTTGATGGTCGCGAGCCCCGCCTGTCCCCACGGGCGGGGCTCGGTCGCGACCGCGCACACGGTGCCGAGGGCGAGCCCCGTGCGCTCGTCGATCAACGGCGCGCCCAAGTAGGAGCGGATGCCGATCTCGTCGACTACGGGGTTGCCCGCGAAGCGCGGGTAGTCGCACACGTCTTCAAGGACGAGTGCTTTGCGCCGCACCACTACATGGGGGCAGTAACCGTGATCGCGCGCCATGTAGCGCGCCACTTCACCTTCCGTAGACGTCGATTTGGCGGCCGAGGCGGCCACCGCGCCCAGTTCACCGCCCCGGTGGTCCCCGTCGGGAGTGTGCAGCCCGGCGAAGAACTGCCGGTTCTCGTCAATGAAGTTGACCATGGCGTACGGCGCGCCCGTCACCTCGGCGAGCCGGTCCGCAAAGCGGTCGAACACCGGCTCGGCGCGCTGCCCCAGGTCGAGCCTTCGCAACCGGCGGGCCCGCTCGACGCCCTCCCGGTCCTGCGGGGTCAGCAGCAGCCTCCTGGTCGCGTCGTACGTCACGTGTGGGCTCCGAACCCCGTGGCGGCCGCGGGTGCGTGCGCCAGCAGGTGCCGTACGAGGGTGAGCAGCGTCTGGATGCCGGAGCTGGAGATGCGCGCGTCGCAGCGCACGACCGGCACCGCCGGGTCCAGGTCGATCGCGGCGCGGACCTCCTCGGCCTCGTAGCGGTAGCCGCCGTCGAACTCGTTGACCGCCACGATGAAGCCCATGCCGCGCTCCTCGAAGAAGTCGACGGCGGCGAAGCAGTCCTCCAGGCGGCGCGTGTCCGCGAGGATGACCGCTCCGAGGGCGCCCTCGGACAGTTCGTCCCACATGAACCAGAAGCGCTCCTGGCCCGGTGTGCCGAACAGATAGAGCACATGCTCCGGGTCCAGGGTGATCCGCCCGAAGTCCATCGCGACGGTCGTCTCGACCTTGTTCTCGATGCCGTCGAGGCTGTCGGTATCCGCGCTGACCGTGGTGAGCAGTTCTTCCGTGCTGAGCGGAGCGATCTCGCTGACGGCCCCTACGAAGGTCGTCTTGCCGACCCCGAACCCGCCCGCGACCAAGATCTTCAGTGCGGTGGGGAAAGGGTCAGAGCTGGCGTCGTAGTCCATCGAGCACTGCCTCCAGTAGGGACCGGTCAGTGGGGTTGTCGTGGAACGTGGGGGGCTTGGTCGTGATGGCCTGGCAGTCGACGAGGTCGGAGAGGAGCACCTTGGTCACGCCCGCCGGGAGCTTCAGATGACCGGCGATCTCCGCGACCGATGTGGGCTGCGCACACAGGTCGAGCGCCTGGCTGTGTTCCGGACCCAGATAGCCGAGGGGGGTCGCCCCGGTGGCCATCACATGGGTGAGCAGATCCATCGACGTGCTCGGCCGGGTGCGTCCGTTGCTGATCGCGTACGGACGCACGAGCCGGCCAGCGGCGCCGTCCAGCCATGGCCCGTCCTGCGGGGCCGCCACCGTCAATTCCTCATCGCCGTGGGCTCGGCGGAGGGCTGCCGGGGTGCGGTCACCAGGTAGGGGCGCACGCTCTTGACGAGCATGGCCATCTCATAGCCGAGCACGGCCGCGTCCGCGTCGCGCCCGGCGAGGACCGCGAGGCAGGTGCCGGAGCCCGCGGTCGACACGAACAGCAGCGCCGAGTCGAGCTCCACCACCACCTGCCGTACGTCGCCGCCGTCGGCGAACCGGATGCCCGCGCTGCGGCCGAGCGAGTAGAGGCCCGAGGCGAGGGCCGCCATGTGGTCGGCGCTGTCGGCGTCGAGCCCGTGCACGGACTTGACGAGGCCGTCGGAGGACAGCAGCACGGCGCTGTTGGTGTGGGGAACGCGCTGGACGAGGCCGCTCATCAGCCAGTCGAGATCGGACACATGACCCGTCGGCACATCGCTCGCCATGGGGGATCGACTCCTTGGTGGACTGCTGGGTGTGGTGCGAAGAGGTGGGGGATCGGCTGGGGCGGGTGCGGGTGCGGGCTTTCGGGTGGGTACGCGCGCGTGGTGGCGTGCTCGTACGTGTACGAGGGCGGGGGCGGGCGCGTGTGCGGCGTCACGGTCGTCATGCAGGGGCGCCGCCTCGGTCGTCGGGGCCCGGCTCCCACCGCTGGGCGTCCGGCCCCTCGTCGCCGGGGGCCCGTGGTTCGGCCGACTCGGCGAGCGTGATGCCGCGCTGGAAGGCGGCCATGAGGCCGGGGTCGTGCACGGACGGGGCCGCTTCCTCCTGGCGCGGCACGGGGCCGCCGCGCAGTTGCGGGGCGATGTGCTCCTGGGCCCTGCGGCGCGGCAGTTGGGGCCGGCCCATGGTGCCCCGCACGGCTCCCTCGGGACGGGCGACCGGGAGCTCGGCGTGGGCCGCGGCCTCGCGGGTCTCGGGGCGGATGCCGGGGACGGCGTCGGCGGGGGTGGGGCGGGAGTCGCCGACGATGCGTTGCGGGAGGGGGGCGGCGTGGGTTCCGGGGCGGGAGGGGGCGGGTGTTGCGGGTGGTGTGCCGTTGGGAGGCGTATCGGTGGGCGTGCCGGTGCCGTTGAGGGGTGCGCCCCTGGTCGGCAGGCCCGTCGGGGTGCCGGCGGGAGGCGTGTCCGTGGCGGGTGTGTCGGTCGGCGGGGCGGAGGGAGGGTTGCTCGTGGGCGTACCGGCAGGGGGCGTACCCGTGGGCGTGCCCGCAGGAGGCGTACCCGTGGGCGGCTGTCGGGGGACCACGGAGACGGCTCCGTGGAGCGGGGCGGGTGAAGGGGGCGCCGGGGCAGGGGTGTTGGCGGGTGCGGGCCGGGTGCCGTTGGTGTCCGGTCCGGACTGCGGCGGCCCCGCCCGGTGGCCGTTCGCCGACGGCGTGGGCTCGCTGCCGAGCACGCTGTTCGCGGTCGCCGCCGCGGCGGCCTTGCGCACGTGCGGGATGCGCACGCCCGCGCCGTCCGTGTCGCCGTCGCCGCCGAGCAGGTCCTGGGGCAGCACGAGGACCGCCTGCACTCCCCCGTAGATATTGGTCTGGAGCCGCACCGTGATGCCGTGCCGCCGCGCGAGCTGCGAGACCACGAACAGGCCGATGCGGCCGTCCGCGAGGAGGCTGGCCACGTTGACCTGGTCGGGGTCGGTGAGCAGCGTGTTCATCTTGTTCTGCTCGGTGACCGGCATGCCGAGGCCGCGGTCCTCCACCTCGATGGCGAGCCCGGAGGTCACCTGGTTGGCGCGGAGCAGGACCTGGGTGTGCGGGGCGGAGAACACCGTGGCGTTCTCGACGAGTTCGGCCAGCAGGTGGATGCAGTCGGCGACGGCGTGCCCGCGCAGCGTGCCGTCGATCGGCGGCACGAGTTTGACCCGCGAGTACTGCTCGACCTCGGCGATCGCGGAGCGCATCACCTCGGTCATGGACACGGGGTGGCTCCACTGGCGGCGCGAGACGGCGCCGCCGAGCACGGCGAGGTTCTCGGCGTGCCGACGGGTGCGCGTGGCCATGTGGTCGACGTGGAAGAGGCCCTTGAGCAGGTCGGGGTCCTCGACCTGGTTCTCCAGCTCGTCGAGCAGGCTGATTTCCCGGTGCACGAGTGACTGCAGGCGCCGGGCGAGGTTCACGAACACCTCGACCTTCTGCCGGCTGCCCGCCTGGCTGGACAGCTGGGTGGCCTGGACGACGGCGGTCACCGCGATGTCGTGCCCGCGCGCGAGGTCGACGCCGAGCCGGTCGAAGTCGTCACCGCCGGGCGCACCGACGGCGGGCGCGCGGCGCGGTGGCGGAGCCTCGCCCTTGCGCAACTGCTCGACCAGAGCCCGCAGTTCGGACTGCCGGTGCGCGGTGCTCTGACGCAGCGTGAGCACCCGGTCCCGTACGA
This sequence comes from Streptomyces sp. UC4497, assembly GCF_054871485.1. Taxonomy (NCBI): domain Bacteria; kingdom Bacillati; phylum Actinomycetota; class Actinomycetes; order Kitasatosporales; family Streptomycetaceae; genus Streptomyces; species Streptomyces sp. UC4497. Next base: position 7,134 of record NZ_JBTYHB010000026.1, read on the forward strand.
CGGCCGCGGCGCGCCGCGCGGCGACGACGGCGATCACGATGCCCGCGACCGTCACCAGGCAGGCCCCGCCGAGCACCGCCCACAGCGTCGCGCTGGGTCGCACCCCCGTGTGCTGGAGGACGAACAGCACTGCGGCGCTCGCGCCGAGGGCCACCGCGAGCGGCGGAAGGACGGCGATGCGCAGGAGTTGGGAACGTATGTGGGTCTCGGTCGGCTGCGGCGCGGTCCGCCCGGCCGGCCTGCCGTGCCGACCGCCTTCGCGGCGGTCTGCGCGGGCGGCCGGCTGGCGGGGCTGGGACATACGGCGACCTCGTCCTCGGTTCTGTGGGTTCAGGGGGTGGCTCGGCAGCTGGAGAGACAGCAGGCAGTGCGACCGGGCGTCGCACGGCGAGCACACACGGTAGTCGCCAACGGCATATACGCGCGGGGCAGTTGACAAACTCCGACGGCCGAGGTCCCGCTCTGGTATGAGCGTTCGTACCTGCGACCGAATACGCGACCGGGACGCATCCGCATACGTGTTCGCCTGAGGGTTGCCGGGCGGTTCCCGGCGACGCACGCCGGCCGCTCAGTGCCCCAGCCGCTCCTCCAGCCGAACGGTCACGGTGTCCCCTTCGTCCTTGCCGATCGCCTTGCGCACCTCCGCCTTCACCGGCAGCTTGTGCGTGCCGTCCCCCAGGGCCATGAACGAGCTCTGGAACGGATGGCCGTCGATCGTGCCCCGGACCTTCACCAGACCGCGGGTGCCGAAGAACTCCACCGACTCGGGCCACACGACGTAGATCCAGCCGCCCTTGTTCGGACTCTTCCGCAGGGTCGCGGTGAATTGCTTGTCCATCACGGGTACCGCCTCGTCAGGAGCAGGTCCGGTGGTCGTGTTCAGCGTGCTCAGCCCGTGCCACCGCGTTTTTGATGTTCACCAGGTAGGACGGAGGCAGGCGAGGAAACTCATCGCCCGCGCGGCACGGCTAGCTTTCGTCCGGCCGGAAGCGGGCCTTGATGTGCATGCGCTCGCCCTGCGGCCCCAGGATGCTGAGGAATTCCACGGCGCGCTCGTCGGCGTTGCCGAACCAGTGCGGGAGGTGGGTGTCGAATTCGGCTGCCTCGCCCTCCGTGAGGACGACGTCCTGGTCACCGAGCAGGAGGCGCAGCCGCCCCTTGAGGACGTACAGCCAGTGGTAGCCCTCGTGCGAGCGCGGCTCGGGCTCCCGGCCGTCGGTGAGGCCCGCGGGCAGGGTCTGCTTGAACGCCTGAAGGCCGCCGGGCTTGCGGGTCAGCGGCACGATCGTCACGCCGTTGCGCGTGATCGGCTGCGGGTGCACGCGCGGGTCGAGGTCGGCGGGGGCGCCGACCAGCTCGTCGATCGACACCTGGTAGGCCTTGGCCAGTGGCAGCAGGAGTTCCAGTCCCGGCTTGCGGTGCCCGGATTCGAGGCGGGAGAGGGTGCTGATCGGGATTCCCGTGGCCTCCGACAGGGCTGTCAGGGTGGCGCCGCGGCGCTTGCGCAGCTCGCGCAGCCTCGGTCCGACGCCGGCCAGCACCCCGTCGATGTCGTCGCCCATCCGTCCACCGTGCCCGCGTTTTGCGTTTTCTGCAAAGAAGTTTGCCCGTACGCACGCGTGGCGCGACCTTGGCGTCGACGGGGTCACCGTCGAACGGACGAGAGACAGGACCGGACGCCATGGACAACGACATCGCCCAGTACGACACGCCTCAGTCGGCCACCCCGCAGTCGGGCATCCCCCGGCCGGGCACCGCCCCGTCCGACGCCGCTCAATCGGACATCCCCCAGCCGGGCACCGCCCAGTCCGACACCGCTCAGGAGTGGGACGAGCGGTACCGCAGCCGTGACCAGCTCTTCAGCGGCAACCCGAACGGCGTGCTCGTCGCCGAGGCCGCCGAGCTGCCGCCCGGCCAGGCGCTTGACGTCGGCTGCGGTGAGGGCGGCGACGCGCTCTGGCTGGCCCGGCGCGGCTGGCAGGTCACGGCGGTCGACGTCTCCGAGGTCGCCCTGCGCCGCGCGGCCGCGGCCGGCGCCGACGTGGCGGGCCGGGTCTCCTGGGCGCGGGCCGATCTGGCCGTCACGCCGCCGCCCGCGGGCGCCTTCGACCTGGTGACCCTCCAGTACTTCCCGCTGCTGCGCAGCGCGGGACTGCCGGCGCTGCGCAGGCTCATTGACGCCGTCGCGCCCGGCGGCACGCTGCTCTTCGTCACGCACGCCCTGGCGGACCTGACGGAGCACACCGAGGCGACCGCCGAATTCGACCCCGCCGACTACTACTGGGCCGACGACATCGCCGCACTCCTCGACGCCGACGCCGAGGGCGACCGCACCTGGAAGATCGAGGCCAACGAGACCCGCCCGCGCACCGCCCCGGCCCCGCCCGGCACACACCACCACCGGGACACGGTCCTGCGGGCCCGCCGCACGGCGTAAGCCGCAACGGCGCGCGGAACCCGAACCCGCAGCCGACCCACCGGACGCCCGACCGCACCCAGCCGCCCATCGCCCACGGGCTACGGGCTACGGGCTACCCGGCGACCACGATCTCCGTGTCGTCCGCCCCCGCCCCCGCCACGGGCCCGGCCACCGGCCACCCGCCCTGCGGGACCGCCGCGACCGGCCGCCACCACTGCTCCGTGGGCAGCGCCTCGGCACCCGGCTCGAAGGGCTCGCCGGGGCGCGGCAGCGCGATGCGGGCGGCGGACCGGCGGGCCGCGGTGACGGTCCCCTCACCGGGCTCGGTCCAGGCGTGCGGCGCGAGGTTGAACGTCCCCCAGTGGATCGGCAGCATCGGCCCGGCCGCGGGCCCGCCCTGCAGATCGAGGTGGGCGCGCATGCCCTCCTCCGGGGTCATGTGGATGTCGGGCCAGTACTCCGAATACGCACCGATCTGGATCATCGTCACGTCGAACGGTCCGTGCTCGGCGCCGATGTCCTTGAACCCCGCGAAATAACCGGTGTCGCCACTGTGGAAGACGCTGTGCTCGGACCCGGCGACCACCCACGACGCCCACAGGGTGTGCTGCGTGTTGCGCAGGCCGCGGCCGCAGAAGTGGCGGGCAGGGGTGGCGGTCAGCGTCACCCCGGCGACCTTCGTCGACTCGTGCCAGTCCAGCTCGCGCAGCCGGTCCGCGGGCACGCCCCAGTGCTCCAGGTGCGCGCCGACGCCGAGCGGCACCGCGAACACGGTGTCCGTGTGGGCGAGCGCCTTGATGGTGGGCATGTCCAGGTGGTCGTAGTGATCGTGGGAGATCACCACCACGTCGACCGGCCCCAGCGCGGCGAGCGGCAGCGGCGCCGGGTGCAGCCGCTTGGGCCCCGCGAAGGCGAACGGTGAGCAGCGCTCGCCCCACACCGGGTCGAACAGCACCCGCACCCCGTCGATCTCGGCGAGGACGCTGGAGTGCCCCATCCATGTGATCCGCAGGCCGCTCACCGGCGGCTTCGCCAGATCGGCGACGGTGGTGGCGTGCACGGGCACGGTGCCCGTGGGGGCCCGGCGGGCGCGCTCCTCCTTACGGAAGTAGTTCTTCGCGAACTCGAGCATCGAGCCGTCGGGCCGGACGCGCGCGCCCTCCGGGTTCTGGAAGGACCCGTCCGCGAAGTTCGGAGACCGGCGGATCCGGTCAAGACGCGCCCCTGTGGGTTCGGCGCCAAAGGCATCGGGCTGGAGCGAGCGCAGCCCGGAAGTCAGAGAACGTGACGTCAGCGAACGCGACACGGCGCCTCCCATTGATCGATCAGGTTTCCCATTATGTGCGGCACCACTGACAACGCGCTGAGCGCCTCCTGTGTGCCCGCCGCCGGGACATGTGACCGACGCCCCTCGTCCACCGTCCGCACCCGCCCTCGCACAAACTGACCCCTCATTCAGTAACAGTTCGATTGACAGCACTCTCGCCGACTCCGGATACTGACCGACGATTCAGTAAAGCCGTTCAGTAAAGCCACCTGGACCGTCTGGAGGCACCGTGTCGGAACTCCCCACCGAACTGGTCCCGCTCACCCCCGAACAGCACGCCGTCGTCGAGCTCGCCCGGACGTTCGCGGCCGAGGAGATCAGGCCACGCGCGCGTGCCGTCGACGAGGCCGACGTCGAGACGCCCTGGGACCTGTGGCGCAAGGCGGCCAAGGTCGGCATCACCGGGTTCATGCTTCCCGAGGAGTTCGGCGGAGGCGGCTTCACCGACGTGTTCACGCAGGTCCTCGTGCAGGAGGAGCTGTGCGTCGGCGACCTGGGCATCGGCAACCTGCTCTGCTCGAACGGCTTCTTCGCCGACCCCGTGCTCGCCCTCGGCACCGAGGAGCAGCAACGCACCTGGCTCACCCCGCTCGCAGGCCCCGACACCCCGATGACGTCACTGGCGACCACCGAACCGGGCGCGGGCTCGGACGCCGCGTCGATCACCACAACGGCCCGCCGCGCCGAGGGCGGCTACCGGCTCAACGGCCAGAAGGCGTGGATCTCGAACGCGGGCGAGGCCGACCGCTACGTGGTGTTCGCCAAGACGGACCCGACGCAGCGCTCGCGCGGCGTGAGCGCCTTCCTGCTGCACAAGGACACCGAAGGTGTCACCTTCGGCGAGCCGATGCGGAAGATGGGCCAACGCGCCATCGTCTGCCGGGAGATCTTCCTCTCCGACGCGTTCGTCCCCGAGGAGAACCGGCTCGGCGACGAGGGCCAGGGCTTCATCGGCCTGATGCGCACCTTCGACATCTCGCGCGCCGTCCTGGGCGCCGCCGCCACCGGCGTCGCCCGCGCCGCCTACGAGTACGCACGCGACTACGCGCGCACGCGCGAACAGTTCGGCAAGCCCGTCATCGAGCACCAGGCGGTCGCGTTCCGCCTCGCCGACATGCGCACCCGCATCGAGCAGTCGCGCCTGATGACGTGGCGCGCGGCCCGCCGCCTGGACGCGGGCCTGTCCGCCACCACGGAGGCGGCCATGGCCAAGCTCACCGCGTCTGAGACGGCCGCGTACTGCACCTGGGCGGCCGTGCAGACGCTGGGCGGCTGGGGCTACTCGCGCGAGTTCCCGGTCGAACAGTGGATGCGCGACGCCAAGTTGGAGGAGATCGAAGAGGGCACCTCCGACATCATGCGCCTGATCATTGCGAGGTCACTGTGACGTCTGTCCACGAATCCGCCGTAGTTGCGCGTCACAGTCCCGCGCCACCACCGGACCGCACCCACCACCTCACCGGCGGCGAAGCACTCGTCCGCGCCCTGGCCGCCCACGGCGTCACCCAGGCCTTCGGCATCCCGGGCACCCACAACCTGGAGATCTACCGCCACTTGACGGCCTACGGTGTCTCCCACGTCGCGCCGCGCCACGAACAGGGCGCCGGATACGCGGCGGACGCGTACGCGCGCGTGACGGGCACGCCCGGAGTGGCGATCACCACCACGGGTCCCGCGCTTTTGAACATCGCGGCTGCCGTCGGCCAGGCGTACTCCGACAGCGTGCCGCTCCTTGTGATCTCGCCGGGCATGCCGCTGCGCCACCCGCGCCAGTCGACGGGCCTGCTGCACGAAATGCGCAGCCAGAGCGAGGCGTTGCGGAACGTGGCCGCCTTCAGTCACCGGGTCTCGTCGGTGGCGGAGATCGGTGCGGCGGTGGCGAGGGCGTTCACGCTGTTCCGCTCGGAGCGGCCGCGCCCGGCGCACATCGAGATCCCGCTCGACCTCCTGGAGGCGAAGGAGCCAGCGGGCCCGGCCCGCACCGCTCCCCCGGCCGCGCCGCGCGTCCCCGACGCCGCACGCATCGAGGAGGCCGCCGCGCTCCTCGCCCGTGCGGAGCGCCCGGCCCTCGTCCTCGGCGGCGGAGCCCGCGGCGCTGCGGCCCAATGCCTCGCCCTGGCAGAGCGGTTGGCGGCGCCGGTGGTCACCACGGCGAACGGCAAGGCGATCGTCGACGAGGAGCATCCGCTGTCCCTCGGCGTGTCCCTGCACAGCACGGCGGTCCAGGAGTGGCTCACGACCCGTGACGTGGTCCTGGCCGTCGGCACGGAGCTGGCCGAGTCCGACATCTGGACCGCCGAACCTCTGCCGCTCCAGGGGCAGTTGATCCGCGTCGACCTCGACCCGGCGCAGATGTACGCGGGCGTCCCGGCGGACGTCCCCCTGGTCGGCGACGCCGCCGCCACGCTGGATGCGCTCGTTCTCGAAACCGCGGCCGTCACCCCGAACTCCAACACCGCCCACACCGAAACCGCCGCCCTCAAAGCCGCCCGCGACAACGAATCCCGCCCCCGCGACGCCCACTGGCTGCCCTACCTGGAGGCGATCCGCGGCGCCCTCGCCCCGGACGCCCTCGTCACCTCGGACAGCGCCCAGTGCTGCTACTACGGCGCCCTGCCGCACCTCGCCCTGGGGCCTCGCGCCCGCTATCTGCACCCCACCGGGTTCGGCACGCTCGGCTACGCCCTGCCCGCGGCGGTCGGCGCGAAGGCCGCCTGCCCGGACCGCCAGGTGGTAGCGCTCAGCGGTGACGGGGGCCTGCAGTTCTCGATCCAGGAGCTGGCCACGGCCGCCGCGCTCCAACAGCCGCTCGCGGTCGTGGTGTTCGACAACTCGGGCTACGGCGAGATCCGCGACGAGATGAACGCCCGCGGCGACGCACCGCTCGCGGTCGACCACGCGCGCGTGGACCTGCCCGCCCTCGCCCGCGCCTACGGAGGACACGGCGCGACGGCCCACTCACCCGAGGAGCTCGCGAAGTTGCTGAGCACCGCCCTGACCACTCCCGCCCCCACCCTGATCGTCGTTCCCGAGGAGTCCGCATGACCACCGCCCCCACGCCCGCCGCTCCCGCACCCGCCGGCACCGCCACTCCCCCGACGCCGACGACGGCCCCCCTCACCCAGCTCACCTGGACCGACCATGTCACCGGCCGCAACGGCTACTTGGTGATCGACCGCCTGGTCCGCGGTGTCTCCAGCGGCGGCCTTCGGATGCGCAAGGGCTGCACCCTGGAGGAGGTCGCGGGGCTCGCGCGCGGCATGTCGATGAAGGAGGCGCTGCACTACAACCCGGAGGGCCGCTACATCCCGCTGGGCGGCGCCAAGGGCGGCATCGACTGCGACCCGCAGGACCCGGAGGCGTACGGCATCCTGGTGCGCTACCTGAAGGCGATGCGTCCGTACATCGAGTCCTTCTGGACGACGGGCGAGGACCTGGGCCTCACGCAGGACCTGGTCGACAAGGCGGCGGCCGAGGCGGGTCTCGTGTCGTCCATCCAGGCCGTGTACCCGCTCCTGGACGACGAGGAGACGGCCCGTCAGCGGCTGGCGGACGCCTTCGCGGTGGACGTCGACGGCATCGGTCTCGACGAGCTGGTGGGCGGCTGCGGCGTCGCCGAGGCGGTCCTGGTGGCGCTCGACCGCGCCGGCCGCTCCTACGAAGGCACCCGTGTCTCCCTCCAGGGCCTGGGCACCATGGGCGGCGCCACGGCCCGCTTCCTCGCGCGCGCGGGGCTCACGATCGTGGCGGTGGCCGACCTGGAGGGCACCATCGCCAACGACGCGGGCCTCGACGTGGAGGCGCTGCTCGCGGCGCGCGACGCCTACGGCACGGTGAACCGTGAGCGGCTGCGCCCCGAGGACCGTGAACTGCCGGGCGACGCCTGGCTGTCGGCGGACGTGGACGTGCTGATCCCCGCCGCGGTGTCGTACGCGATCGACGCGGCGAACCAGGAGCGGATCACGGCCCGCTGGGTCGTCGAGGCGGCGAACATGCCGGTCCTCGCGGACGCCGAGGAGCTGCTGACCGGGCGCGGCATCACGGTCCTGCCGGACGTCGTCGTCAACTCCGGTACGAACGCCTGGTGGTGGTGGACCCTGTTCGGCGACATCGGCGCGGACGCGGACGAGGCCTTCGCCTACACGCGGCGCTCCATGCGCTCCCTGATCGACCAGATGCTCGCGCGCGCGGAGGGCGACGGAACGACCCCGCGGGCCGCGGCGCACGCCATCGTCGCCGACCGCCTGCCAATCCTCGCGGAGAGGTTCGGGTGGTACAGGTGACGACGACAACAGGCCTGGACGCGCTGTACGACCCGGCGTCCGTCGCGGTCGTCGGCGCGTCCGACAACCCGGAGAAGTGGGGCTACTGGCTCGCGGCGGGCGCCCTGACCGGCCGCGCCCGCCGCGCGGTCCACCTGGTCAACCACAGGGGCGGCCACCTCCAGGGCGAACCGTTCCGCCCCGCCCTGTCCACCCTGGACGCGGCCCCCGAGCACGTGGTGGTCGCGGTCCCGCCCCACCAGGTGCGCCCGGTGGTCCAGGAGGGCCTCGACACGGGCGCCCGCTGCTTCACGGTGATCACCTCGGGAGCGTCGGAGGAGGCCGACCTCGCCGACCTGGTCACCTCCCGCGGCGCCCGCCTGCTCGGCCCCAACTGCATGGGCATCGTCGACACGACGAGCCAACTCCGGCTCAGCTGGGGCGACTTCCCCACCGGCGGCCTCGGCCTCGTCTCGCAGAGCGGCAACCTGGCCCTGGAGATCGGCCGCCACCTCCAACGCGCGGGCGCGGGCTTCTCGCGCTTCGTCTCGCTCGGCAACCAGCGCGACATCGACGCCGCCGACGCCCTGGAGTCCCTGATCGCCCACGAGCCGACGAGAGCGATCGCGGCGTACGTGGAGGACTTCCGGGACGGCCGCCGCCTCGCGGACGTCCTGGCGGCCGCCCACGCCGCCGGAAAGCCGGTCCTGCTCCTCACGGTGGGCCGCAGCACGGCTTCGGGCCGCGCGGCCGCCTCCCACACCGGCGCCCTCGTCAGCCCGCACGCAACGGTCGCGGCGGTCTGCCGCGACGCCGGCGCCCTCCTCCTGGACTCCGCGGGCGAACTCGTCGACACCGCCCTCCACTTGATGTCCCCCACCCCTTCCCTCATACGTTCCCGCCCCACCCCCACACGCCACGAAACGCCCCCCGTTCCCCACCCCGACCACCCCAGCGCCGCCACCCCACCCCCACCGCACCGGATCGCCGTGATCGGGGACAGCGGCGGGCAGGGTGCGCTGGCCGCCGACTCGTTCGCCGCCTGCGGCTTCGACGTGCCCGCGCTCTCCCCGGCCACCGTCGACGCCCTCGGTGCGCAGCTGCCGCCGGGCGCGGGGCGGGCCAACCCGGTCGACCTGGCCGGGGCGGGCGAGCAGGATCTGGCCGCCTACGCGCGCGTGGCGGCCACCTTGCTGCACAGCGGCGACGCGGACACGGTCGTGCTCACCGGCTACTTCGGGGACTACGCGACCGCGAACCCCGCCCAGGCGGGGCGCGAGTGCGAGATCGCGCACGCCCTCGCCGACGCCGCCGGCGCCGCGGGGCGGGCCCTGGTGGTGCACACGATGGCCCGCGACACCCCGGCCCTCGCCATCCTCAGGGAACGCGGTGTGCCGGTCCACGAGCGGGTCGAGCAGGCGGCGACGGCGCTCGCGGGCGCCGTGCGGCTGGCCGCCACCACGCCGCGCCTGCCCCAGGAGCGGACCGCTCCCCCGGCGGCGTACGAGGTCGAGGACGGCGGCTACGAGCGGGTGCGTGAGCTGCTGGCGTCCTACGGAGTCGCGTTCCCCACGGCCGAGTTCGTGACGGACGCGGACGCGGCGGCCGAGGCCGCCTACCGCACGGGCTACCCCTTGGTGCTCAAGGCGATGGGGCTCGCCCACAAGACCGAGGCCGGTGGTGTGGCGCTGCACATCGCGGACGAGGCCGCCCTGCGGACCGCGTTCGCGCGGATGCGGGAGGCCACGGGTGCGGACCGGTACGCGGTCGAGGCGATGGCCACGCCTCCGTACGCGCGCGAACTCATCGTCGGCGTACGGAAGGACGCGGCGTTCGGCCCGGTCGTCATGGTCGGCGCCGGAGGTGTCACCGCCGAACTGCACGCCGACACGGCGCTGGCGCTTGCCCCGCTCACTCCGGCACGCGCGCGTGCCCTGCTCCTGGAACTGCGGCACGCGCCGCTGTTGACCGGGTGGCGCGGCGCACCGGCCGTCCACCTGGAGGCGGCCGCAGCGGCGGTGTGCGCGGTGGCCCAGGCCGCGACGGACCACCCGGAACTGACCGACCTGGAGGTCAACCCCCTCCTCGTCCACCCCGGCGGCGCCATCGCCCTGGACGCACATGCGGTAGTGGCCTATTCCAGCGCGACCTGCGGCAAATCAAGCCCCTGCGGCGATTGAGCAGCGGGGTCCGGGGCAGAGCCCCGAGTCGTCAACCACTGTGACCGGCACGCGCGGCGGGCTCCCGCTTCATCTGGGCGGGAGCCCGCCGCACGTTCAGCGACCGTCAACCGCACCCTCCCGCGCCCGCCGCCGCGCAGGCGCCCCGCACGCGTAGAACACCAACCCGATCACAACGAACAGCAGCAGCGGCAGCACCTGGCTGAGCGTGTACGGCAGCCGCTGGCCCGCGAACGACTCGGGCAGCGAGTCCGCCGGGTTGCCCGCCGTGCCGAACCAGCCCACCCCGAAGCCGGGCCAGACGAGCACGACCACGGTGAACGCCACGAAGCCGGTGGCGAGGGCTGTCACGATCCAGGCGCCCACCCGGCCGCCGGGCACGGCGTAGGGGCGCTCCTGGTCGGGGTACTTGCGGCGCAGCACGGCGAGGCTCGGGAAAGTGATGACGTAGGAGATGAACGTCGTGCTGATGGTCAGGCCGAGGCCCGCCGCGAAGTACTTCTCGCCGTCGCCGCCGGTGAGGTTGAGGGCGACGACGAACAGGATCGAACCGAGCACGGCGGACAGGATGTTGACCCGTACCGGCGTGCCGTGCTTCTCGGAGATGCGGCCCAGCCAGGCCGGGCCGGCGCCGTCCGCGCACGCCACTGCCTGCGCGCGGTGGGCGCCCATCGCCCAGGTGACACCGGAGGTGAGCAGGCCGATGATGAGGCCCGCCGCGGCGATCCCGCCGAACACGGAGCCGAGCCCGGTCAGCGTCACCGTGCCGTCGGCCGCGATGGAGCCGCCGTAGACGGTGAAGACGGCCTTGCAGGCGTCGATGAAGCCGCCCAGGCTGCCGATCTCCTGGCTGGGCAGGACGAACAGGATGCCGAGGATGGGGCCTCCGTAGAGGAGCACGGCGGCGAGCCCGGAGCGCAGGATCGACAGGGGGATGTCGCGGCGCGGGTTCTTCATCTCCTCGGCGGCCGAGCTGGGCAGTTCAAAGCCTACGTAGTTGAAGATGAGCACCGGGACGAGCGCCACGAAGCCCGCATACGTAGGCGTGAATTCGCCCGCGGGTAGGGCGTGCACGCCATGTTCGGCGGCGTAGACGACGACGGACACGAGGAAGAAGCCGAGCAGCACGACGCGCGCGACGGCGCCCGCGATGGGCACCCACTTGCCGATGCGTACGGACTGCACCACGGCGAGCGCGCCGCCCCAGATGAACACGAACCCGGCGACGTACTTCCAGAAGCCCGGCAGCGGCGTGAAGAACTCCTCCCAGGTGGTCAGCGCGATGATGCACAGGCTGCCGCCCACCCAGACCGGGTTGGAGATCCAGTACAGGAGCTGGTTGACGCCCGCGACGAGCCGGCCGAAGGCCAGGCGCGTCCACACGTAAGGGCCGCCCTGCACGGGGAAGGCCGAGCCGAGTTCGGCGACGAGCAGCCCGTAGGGGAGGAAGAAGAGGACCGCCAGGATGACCATCCAGGTCAGTCCCTGCGGACCCTGGGCGGCGACGGAACCGATGGTGTCCAGGCCGACGAGCGTGCAAATGAGGAAGAACAGCACGTCCAGCCGACGCAGATCCTTGCGCAGCCGTGAGCGCTGCTCGCCCCAGCCTTCGGAGAGGTCGGGCTCGTCCCCGGCGGGCGGGGTCGGCGAGAGGGATGGCGCTTGGGTCACGATTGCTCCTGGCGAGAACAGCGAGAACGAACGAGGACGGCACTGACGGGCATTGCGGGTCTTGCTCGGGCCGCGCTTACCCCCGACCGACCGACTTATTGACTGAACAGCCAGTCAGTAGTGGAACGTGACGTGACTGTGACCTGTCAGGCGGCGAGCCGTCAAGAGTCCTGCACGTGAAGGAGTCGGCACCCGGGAACAACTAGGCTTGCGGCGTGACCAGAGTCCGGTTGAGCGTGGCCGAGCGGCGCGAAGAGCTGCTGGGGGCCGCCATCGAGCAGATCGAGGCGCGCGGGGTGGCCGCCGTGCGCATCGCCGACGTGGCATCGGCGCTCGGCGTGAGCAACGCGCTGGTGCTGTACCACTTCTCGACGAAGGAGAAGCTCGTCGCGGCCGCGTTCGCGCATGCCGCCGAGAGCGACCTGGCCCATCTGCGCAAGCTGCTCGGCCGCCGCACAACGGCCCTGAAGCGGCTGCGCGCCGCGGTGCGCTGGTACGCGCCGACGGGGCAGGCCAAGGGGTGGCGGCTGTGGATCGAGGGCTGGGCGGCGGCGCTGCGCGAGCCCGCGCTGCGGGAGGTCACGCGGGACCTCGACCGGCAGTGGAAGGCGGCGCTCGCCGAAGTGGTCGCCGAGGGCGTGGCGGCGGGCGAGTTCGTCTGCGCCGACCCGATGGGGGCGGCGCTGCGGATCACGGCGCTGCTCGACGGGCTCGCCGTGCAGATGACGGCCTACGACGACGGGCGCGCCAGGTCGGCCGTCGTGTCGCGGGCCCGTATGCAGGAGTGGGTGGATGAGGCGCTCGCCCGCGAACTGGGGCTCGAGCGCGCGGAGTTGACCGGGGCGGGGCGCTGACGGGCGGCCGTCAGCGCCACCGCGCCGCAGAGGTTCAACGCGTCAGGACGCCGCCTCCAGGTGCGCCTTCACCGCGTGCGGGTCCACGAAGCCCTTCGCCTGCACCCGGTCGCCGGAGGACTCGCCGCGCAGCCGGCGCCCGATCCACGGCACCAGGAACTCGCGCGCCCAGTGGATGTCGTCGCGCCGCACCTCGAACGTGCCGCGCGGCGGCAGCAGCGGCCACGCCTGCTCGGGGTCGGCCGGCACGTCGATGCCCAGCGCCTGACCGGCGCGCAGCGCCACCCGCGTGTGCCCCTCGGGCGACAGGTGGAGACGGTCGTCGTCCCAGGCCCTGCGGTCCTGGATGGACTTCAGGGACCACAGGTCGAGCATCAGGCAGCCGTGCCGGTCGGCGATCGCCCGCACGTGCATGTTGTACGTGGCGATCTTGCCGCGCAGGTGCTTGAGCACGGCCACGTCACGGGTGTCGAAGCCGGTGGCCACCATGACGGTGCCGGCCGCCTCGGTGAGCTGGACCACGGCCTTCTCGAAGCGTTCGGCCACGTCGTCCGGGTCGGTGCCGGGGCGGATGATGTCGTTGCCGCCGGCGACCAGGGTCACCAGGTCGGGCGCGAGCTCGACCGCCTTCGGGACCTGGTCCGCGACGATCTGGTCGAGGAGCTTGCCGCGCACGGCCAGGTTCGCGTACTTGAAGGTGTCCTCGGGGACACGGTCGTCCAGGAGGACGGCGAGCCGGTCGGCCCAACCCGCGAACTTTCCGTCGGGCCCGGGGTCACCGACTCCTTCGGTGAAGCTGTCGCCCACGGCCGCGTAGGACCGGATCGTGCCGTTGAGTGTCTCCGTGAGTGCTCTCGATTCGTTTGCCACGACCACACATCTTTCACCCTCGACTGTGACCTACGCGACCGTAGCCAGGGGTTGACGCGTGGTGAGATAACCCACTCGCCACCTGGGGAATAAGCGCGGGAACGCACTTCGGCGCCCGGGGGACAGCCCCGGGCGCCGAAGTGAGCGAGCGGTCGCGACCGCTACGAGTCGTCTCAGGCGTTCACACCGTGCTCGCTCAGGTACGCGATCGGGTCGATGTCCGAGCCGTAGTCCGCGGTCGTGCGGACCTCGAAGTGCAGGTGCGGTCCGGTGACGTTGCCCGTCGCGCCGGACTTGGCGATCTCCTGGCCGGCCGTCACGGTGTCGCCCTGGGCGACGCCGATCGAGGACAGGTGGCCGTACTGGGAGAAGTGGCCGTCGGCGTGCTCGATGACGACCTCGTTGCCGTACGCGCCGCCCGAGCCGGTCGAGACGACGGTGCCGTCGGCGATCGACTTCACGGAGGTGCCGGTCGGCACCGAGTAGTCGGCGCCGGTGTGGCTGCCGCTGGACCACATGGAGCCCGAGTTGCCGTAGCCCGTGCCCTGGGCGCCGTCGACCGGCGCCGCGTAGTCGCCGGAGGCGGTGGTCTTGGCGCTCGTCTCCGTGGCGGTGGCCGCGCCCTCGGAGCCGGATTCACTGTCGGCCGCGCCGCCGAGGTCGAGCTCGACGCCGATCTTGAGGTGGTCCGCGTCGGGGCCGACGGCGTCCTTGTTGTCCTCGTAGAGCTTCTTCCAGCCGCCGTCGACGTCCTGCGCCTTGGCGATCTTCGAGAGCGTGTCACCGGCCTTGACGGTGTACGTCGTGGCGTCGGCGGCGGGGCCGGACGTCGCGGCCTGCGCGCCGGTGGCGCCCATCAGCGGCAGCGCGATGGCGGCTCCGCCGGCGGAGGCGACGGCGGCGACACGGGCGATGCGGCGGGAGGTCGAAAGGCGGTGCTTTCCCTTTGCGGGCATGCTGAATTTCCTCTCCGTCGCCTACGAGGTGAGCTGTCGGGTTCGGGCTGGAGATGCCCGGCCGCGCCCGGGGTACGGGCACGGCTTCACCCCAAGCCGCTTCGGGAAATCCCCTACGCGGCGTCTTGCGTGTGGGTCCCCCGCTCCTGCCGTGACGGGTAGTCGAAAGGAATCCGGGCGGCGGCAGGACTAGGCGTTCCGACCGGATTGATTGGTGACCGTAGGCGAACGGCAATGGCGACGACAAACCCCGAATTCATCTGCGGGGGCAATTCCTTGGGATTCTGAGGCTTCCCTGTGTAACCCTCCGTCGACATTCCTCGCTTTACCAACGCCATACCTTCGGGGATTACTGGGGCGCCATTCCCGGCCGTCCGCCACACAGCGTCACGAACATGAAGCCGGTCACGCACACGCCCACAAGCCCCTTCGATTCATGCACAGTTGGCACGAATCGGGGCGAATCAGACAGATGGTTGCCTGTGGAACCGATGTCGTATCGTCAGGAGCGCGCCCGCCGGCGACCCAACGCCGGTGCACCGATTGGGAGGAGCCCCTGTGACGCAGCACGCACCGTCCACCGAGCCCGAGCTGACCGGAGTGCGCAACTTCCGAGATGTGGGCGGCCTGCCCACCGTGGACGGCCGGCGCGTGCGCCAGGGCGTACTGTTCCGCAGCGGTCACCTCGCCCACGCCACGGCAGAGGACTCGGCCTTCCTCTCCTCCCTCGGCCTGCACACGGTCTTCGACTTCCGCAACTCCGCGGACCAGAAGCTGGAGGGCGCGGACGTCGAACTGCCCGGCGTGCGCAATCTGAACCTGCCGCTCAACGACCCGGCCGACGGCGCCGAATTCTGGACCATGGTCCGCGACGGCAACATCGACCAGCTGCGCCAGATCCTCGACGAGGGCCGCGCGGCGAACCGGCTCGTCGAGTCCTACCGCACCATGATCAAGGAGCGCACCGCCGAGCACAGCCGCGTGCTGCACTCCCTCGCCGAGGACAGCCTCCCCGCGCTGATGCACTGCGCGGCGGGCAAGGACCGCGCGGGCCTGTCGATCGCGGTGACGCTGCTCGCGGTGGGCGTGGAGCGCGACGCCATCGAGGCGGACTACCTCAAGTCCAACGAGAAGCACCGCCGCTACAACGTGCGCCGCACCGCCACCGCGAAGGACGCCTACTCCCCCGAGATCATGGAGCTGCTCAGCCCGCTCTTCGACGCCCGCATCGAGTACCTCAACGCGGGCCTCGAGACGATCGACGAACTGTGGGGCAGCACGGACCGCTACCTCGAAGAGGGCCTGAAGCTCACCTCGGCGACGCGCGAGCGGCTGCGCGAGCGCCTGCTGGACTGAGGCCCGGCGCCTGAGGGCCTGCACCGTCCTCTCGGCCGAAGCCCGGGCCTGAGCCGCAGCCCCGGACCCCGGCCCAGTGCCCGACGTCACCCCTCCCTGTCGCGAAGTGCCGCGCGGGCAGGGAGGGTTACGGCGAGCAGCCCGAGGCACACCGCGCTCGCGGCGAACGTGCCGTACAGCAGCGGCGGTATGTACGGGGACTCCCCCGTCATGCCGCGCATCATCGGGGTCAGCGTGATCAGCGCGATGGTGGTGCCGAGCGCCACCCCTGCCGCCGATACCAGCAGGCTCTCCCAGCGGAGCATCCGCAGCACCTGGCGGCGCGTGGATCCGACGAGGCGGAGCACCGTCAGTTCGCGACGGCGGTCCAGGACCGTCATCACCAGGGTGTTGACCGCGGCGACGGCGGCGAACCCGCCCAGGACCGCGGCCATCATGTAGTTGGACCAGGCCCCCAGCTCGCTGTCCACGCTCTGCGCGACGGCATAGCCCGAGGCGTCGGTGACCTTGCCCAGTGCGGTGAGCGGCTCGGCGTCGCCGCCGCGCACCAGCAGCGTGCCGTCGAAGCCCGAGGTGACGTGGGCGGCCAGGGACGCGCGGTCCATGGTCACCGCCGCCAGGCCGAGGCCCCGGCCGTAGACCGCGGCGACTTCCGGGCGGGCCTTCGTGCCGTCGGGAAGGTAGAGCGGCAGCCTGTCGCCGACCTTCACCTTCGCCGCCGTGGCGAGCGTCTTGTCGATGGCGATGCGGCCCGCGCCCACGCCGTTCAAGCTGCCGTCACGCACATCCAGGTCCTGCACCCTGGCCAGCTCGGCGCCGGAGCCCGAGATGCCCTGCGTCGCCGTTGCCTGCAGCGACGTCTCCCCGCCCGAGTCGACCGGTACGAGCACCTGTGTGTCGAGGAGGCTTACGGCCGCGTCCACGCCGGGAGCGCGGGCGGCCCGGTCGGCGGCGCCCGCGGGAAGTCCTGCCGGGGCGGTGACGACGTGGTCCGCCGTGATGCCCTCGCGCAGCTGGTCCGCGGAGACCTTGCTCTCGCTCGTGTGCATGAAGACCAGCGTCGAGGCGAAGGCCATCGCCAGCACGATCGGCGTGATCGCGGAGGCCAACCGGCGGGAATTCGTCCGAGAGTTGGCGGCCGCCAGCGAGGCCGAGGCCCCTCCGCCGCGCAGCAGCAGGCCGAAGAGCGCCGCGCACAGCCGGGCCACCAGCGGGCCGAGCAGCGCGACGGCGAGCATGAAGAGCATGACCACGCCGAGCGAGGCATTCGCCGCGTCGGCTCCGGCGGTGGAGGCCGCGACGCCGGCGAGCGCCGAGCCGCCGCCGAGGGCCGCGACACCGAGCACGGTACGGATGACGCCCGGGCGCAGCCGCTCCACCGAGGCCTCGGCGAGCGCCTGCCCCGGCTTGATCCTCGCGGGCCTGCGCCCGGCGATCCACCCGGCGCCGAGCGCCGTGAGCAGTCCGGTCCCGACGGCGGCGACCAGCGGGATCCACGAGACGTGCAGCTCGACCGCCTGCGGGACGGCCCCGCGGTCCTTCAGCTGCCCGAACCACCAGTGCGCGAGCCCGATGCCCGGCAGGCACCCGAGCACCCCGGCGAGCGGCGCGACGAGCAGCGCCTCGGAGGCGACCGCCCGGCGGATCTGCCGCGGGGTGGCGCCGACGGCACGCAGCAGCGCGAACTCGCGGGTGCGCTGGCCGACCGAGAGGGCGACCGTGCCGGCCGCGGTGAAGACGGCGACCAGCGTGGCGATCCCGCCGAAGGAGCCGCCGAGCGCGGTGAGCGTCTCCTTGGCGTAGGCCAGGCCGTGGTCCTCGACCTCGCCGCGGTCGTCACCGGTGAGCACCTGCGCGCCGGATCCGGTCAGGGCCTTCTCGACGGCGGTGGCCAGGGCGCCGGTGTCGGCGCCGTCCTTGGCGAGTACGGCGATGGCGTCGGCCTTGCCTGGATGGCCGGACAGCGCGGGCGCCTGGGCGTCGGCGAACCAGGCCGTGGCCCCGCCGCCCGCCGCCGTGCCTGCCCCTGCGGTGTCCCCGGCTCCGGCCTTGGCAAGACCGGACACCCTGAACTCCGCGCGCCCCGCCGCCGTTTCGAGCGCGACGGTGTCACCGACATGGGCCTTCGCGGTGCGGGCCGCGGCGGCGTCGAGCGCCACCTCTCCCGTGCGCGGCGCGGCGCCCGCGGACAGCGCGGTCCCGGTGAAGGCGCCCGAGTCCCAGCCGTGACCGGTGAGCGCACCGGACGAGGAGGCACTCTGCCGCACCGGGAAGGTGAAGTCCGCCACCGCCGCCTCGGCGCCCGGCGCCCGGGCCGCCTTCGCCGCGAGCCGCGCGTCCACGCGCGCGGTGTCCGGCAGCGGGTACGAGGTCTCCTCGGGGCCGTCGACGGTGTCGGTGACGACCCGCGCGGACTGGTCCGCCGCCGCCACGACCGGCGCCTTCGCGTACCGCTCCGCCGGAACCGAAGCACGTACGCCGGTCTCCAGCAGGGTGCCGCAGGCCGCGACGATCAGCGCCGACATCAGCAGCGCGACGAACGTGCCCGCGAACGAAGCGGGCTTGAAGCGTACGGCCGCCCGCGCGAGGCCGTTGGGGGCAGGGCTCCTCATGCCGCCGCCCCCGCCATCGCGCCCGCGCGGGAGGTGCGGGCGGCGAGCGTCGCCATCCGCGCCGCGATCTGCTCCGCCGAACCGCGCTCCAGGCTGTCGGCGAAGGCGCCGTCGGCGAGGAACAGCACGCGGTCGGCCCAGGCGGCCGCGGTCGGGTCGTGGGTGACCATCACGACGGTGGCGCCGAGGTGGTCGACGGCGTTGCGGAGCAGGCCCAGGACCTCGGCCGCGGTGCCGGTGTCGAGGGCGCCGGTGGGCTCGTCCGCGAACACCACGTCGGGGCTCGTGACCAGGGCGCGGGCGACGGCCACCCGCTGCTGCTGGCCGCCGGAGAGCTCGCCGGGCCGGCGCCGCGCCTTGTCCGCGAGCCCGACCTGAGCGAGCATCGCGGCCGCCCGGCGGCGGTCCTGGCGGCGCCCGGCGAGACGCATGGGCAGCAGCACGTTCTGCTCCACGGTCAGCGACGGCAGCAGGTTGAACGCCTGGAAGACGAAGCCGAGGCGGCTGCGGCGCAACTCGGTGAGCCGGTTCTCGCTCATGCCGGTGATCTCCGTGCCACCAAGGTGCACGGATCCCGCCGACGGCCGGTCGAGCCCGGCGGCGCACTGCAGGAAGGTGGACTTGCCGGACCCGGACGGTCCCATCACGGCCGTGAACGTGCCGCGCGGCAGAGCGAGGTCGACGCCCGCGAGAGCGTGCACCGCACCGGCCCCGCGCCCGTACTGCCGCCGCACACCGCGCAGTTCGACAGCGAGACCCGGCGTGCCGGCTTGCGCCTCCGGCCGGTCGTCCTCGATCGTCCGCTGCTTGCCCCTGCGTAGCCCCATGGCCCTGTCCCGCCCTCTCGTACGCTTCCTCGCTCTGACGGGGAGGAGTGTGCGAGAGCGGACGGTCGCCTGGCGTCATACCCAGGAGCCAACATGGAGGTGCTACTGCAGTAGGGGGTCCCGCCTCACGCGGTCCGGCCTCAGCGGTCCCGCTTCACGCGGCCCCGCCCCACAGCGCACCGCCTCACTGATTCCCACCCAGCGTGAACAGCAAGTAGATGAACCCGGCCAGCGCATGCCCGGCGAAGACGTACACGAGGACCCGGATCAGAATGCCGCGCGGCAGCTTGTCCTCTATCTGTCGGCGGGCCGGCCCCGGGGTCGGCCCGGTCGTGTCAGGCGTGTGAGCCGCATCGGACGTGTCAGCCATGGCGGGTCTCCTTTACCGGTCCCGCCGACGGACCGAGGCACAGTGCGGCCGTCGGGCTCTGCAGCAGGGTGTGGACGAACAGGAAGTCGACGCCGCCCGGGTCGACGGCGGCGATGCGGTGCGGGGTGAGCGAGTCGAAGTGGGAGCTGTCGCCCGGGTCGAGCCGGTAGGACGTGTCCCCCAGCCGCAGCCGCAGGCGCCCCGACAGGACGTACAGCCACTCCTCCCCCGGATGCACGCGCACCACATCGCCCTGGGACCCGTACGGCGCGTGGACCTGCAACGCCTGCATGCCGCGGCCGGGCGACCCGGCCTGCCGGTACGTCCAGCCCCCGGCCTCGGTGGCTTCCATCGTGCCGCCGCGCACGACCGCGTCCCGGTCGGCGGGAGTCTCGCCGAGCAGTTCGGATACGGTCGTACCGTAGATACGGGCCAGTGACAGCAGCATCGGGAGCGAGGGCTGACGCTGTCCGGTCTCCAGGCGGGAGAGGTGCGCCGGGGACAGACCGGCGGATCCGGCGGCGACCTCCAGGGTGAGGGCCGCGCGGCGGCGCAGTTCGCGGAGCTGGGGTGCGACGGCGGGAAGTTCCGGGGGTTCCGGGACCTCCGCACCGTCGACCTCGTCCGGCTGGTCCGGCGAGAGGGCAGGGCTCATGCTGTCGATTCAGCCAGAGCCGTGCCCCTCCGGCAACTTTCTTGCCTCAGAGGCAAAAGCCGTCGCGAGCGCCACCGCGTAAGCCACCGTCCGAAGCCGGGACGCCCGAACCACCGACACCCTCAGCGGTTCGCCACCGCCTGCTTGATCAGCGTCTTGCTGAAGTCCCACATCAGCCCGCCCCCACTGTGCGCGTCGTCCATGACCGCCGTGAACGCCTCGACGAAGCGCTCGACGTCGGCCTCGTTCACCACGAGCGGCGGGATCAGTTTGATGACTTCGAGGTGGTCGCCGGAGACCTGGGTCAGGATCCGGTACTTCTGGAGCAGCGGCACCACGACCATCTGCGCGAACAGACCCTTGCGCGCGGCCTGCAGCATCGTCCAACGGCTGCGCAGTTTCAGGGACTTCGGCCGCCCGAACTCGATGCCGATCATGAGCCCGCGCCCGCGCACGTCACTCAACAGCTCGTAGCGGTCGATGAGTTCGGTGAGCCGGGACGTCAGCAGCTCGCCCATCGCCCGCGCGTTCGCGACCGTCTCCTCGTCCTCCATGACGGACAGGACCGCGAGGCCCGCCGCCATCGCCTGGGCGTTGGAGCCGAAGCTCGCCGAGTGGACGAGGACCCGGTCCATGGACGAGTAGACCTTCTTGAAGATCCAGTCCTTGCCGAGCGTCGCGCCGACGGGCACATAACCGCCCGACAGCGCCTTGGCCACGCACACCAGGTCCGGTTCGACGCCCTCCTCGTGCTGGTAGGCGTAGAAGTCGCCGGTGCGGCCGAGGCCCGTCTGCACCTCGTCCGCGATCAGCAGCGCCTTGTGCCTACGCAACAGCTCCTGCGCGGCCCGCAGATAGCCGGGCGGCGACTCGTACACGCCCTTGCCCTGGATCGGTTCGACGATGAGCCCGGCGACATCGCCCTTCTTCAACTCCCTTGCCAGCGCGTCGAGATCGCCAAGCGGAATCGGGGTGTCGGGCAGCAGAGGGGCGAAGCCGTCGCGGAAGCCGTCCTCCCCGTTCACCGACAACGAGCCGGTCGTCAGGCCGTGGAAGGCGTGCGCGCAGTACAGGATCCGCGGCTTGCCGGTCGCGTACCGCGCGAACTTCAGCGCCGTCTCCACCGCCTCCGTACCGCTGTTGCCGAAGAACACCCGGTCCAGGTGCGGGCTGTGCGTCACCAGCTTCTCGGCGAGCAGGCCCGGCAGCGGCTGGCAGTCGAAGCGGGTCAGGTCGGCGAGCGAGGCGTCGAGGACGTCGTGCAGTGCCTTGCGTACGACGGGGTGGTGCCGGCCGAGGCCCATGACACCGAATCCGGCGAGCATGTCCAGGTAGTCGTTGCCGTCCGCGTCCCAGAAGTGCGCGCCCTCGGCCCGCTCGTAGACCTTGTCGAAGCCGATGGTGTGGAGCATCTTCGGCAGCTGGTGGTTGAGGTACTTGGTGTGCAGCTCGTACCGTTCGGCGCCGCGCTCGGCGAGCAGCTTGCCGAGGTCGAACTCCTTGCTCATGCGTTGATCTCCTTGCCCGGTGTGCCACTACCCGCTGTGCCGCTGCCCACTGTTCGACTGTCCGCCGTCCGGCTATCCGCTGCGCGGCTCATGCTGGCGCTGATCCGCCCCGCGATCTCCACGGGCGTCAGACCGATGTCGGCCAGTACCTCGCCCCGCTTGCCGTGCGCCAGGAACTGCTCCGGGATGCCGAACCGCCGTACGGGGACGTCGACTTCGGCCTCGCCGAGGGCGAGCGCGACGGCCGAGCCGACGCCCGCCGCCTTGCTGTTGTCCTCGACGACGGCGACCAGTTCGTGCGCGGCGGCGAGCGGCGCGAGGTCGGGGTCGACGGGCTTGACCCAACGGGGGTCCACCACCGTGCAGTTGATACCGCGCGCCTCCAGCAGATCCGCGGCCTGCAGGCACACCGGCGCCATCACGCCGACCGAGACGAGCAGCACCCGCGGCTCCTCGGCCCGGTGCAGGACGTCGATGCCGCCGACCCGGTCGACGGCCGCGATCGGCTCGCCCACCGACTCCTTGGGGAACCGCAGCATGGTCGGCGCGTCGTCGACGGCGACCGCTTCCCTCAGCTGCGAGCGGAGTTGGTCGGCGTCGCGCGGCGCGGCGATCCGCAGGCCCGGCACGACCTGGAGCACGGACATGTCCCACATGCCGTTGTGGGAGGCCCCGTCGGCACCCGTGACACCGGCCCGGTCGAGCACGAAGGTGACCCCGCATTTGTGCAGCGCGACGTCCATCAGGAGCTGGTCGAAGGCCCGATTGAGGAAGGTCGCGTACACGGCAACGACCGGATGCAGCCCGCCCGTTGCGAGCCCCGCGGCCGACACGGCGGCGTGCTGTTCGGCGATCCCGACGTCCCACACCCGCTCGGGGAACTCCGCCGCGAACTTGGTGAGTCCCACCGGGTGCAGCATCGCCGCGGTGATCGCGACGACGTCCTCGCGCTCGCGCCCGATCGCCGCGATCTCGTCGCCGAACACCGAGGTCCAGGAGGGCCCGTTGGACGGCGCGAGCGGCTCGCAGGTGAGCGGGTCCATCACGCCGACGGTGTGGAAGCGGTCGGCCTCGTCGGCGAGCGCGGGCTCGTAGCCGCGCCCCTTCTCGGTCAGGCAGTGCACAAGTACCGGGCCGTGGAAGCGTTTTGCGCGTCGCAGGGCGGATTCGACGGCGCCCATGTCATGGCCGTCGATGGGACCCACGTACTTCAGGCCCAGGTCCTCGAACATGCCCTGCGGCGCGAACGCGTCCTTGAAGCCCTTCTTCGCACCGTGCAGCGACTCGTAGACCGTGTGCCCGACCACGGGGGTCTTCAGCAGCACGTCCTTGCCCCAGGCCAGCACCTTCTCGTAGCCGTCCGTCGTCCGCAGCGTCGCGAGATGGTTGGCGAGGCCGCCGATCGTGGGCGCGTATGAGCGCTCGTTGTCGTTGACGACGATGATCAGCGGCCGGTCCTTGGCGGCCGCGATGTTGTTCAGCGCCTCCCAGGCCATGCCCCCGGTCAGCGCGCCGTCCCCGATGACGGCGACGACGTGCCCGCGCTCGCCCTGCACCTGACGCGCCTTGGCGAGGCCGTCGGCCCAGCCGAGCGCCGTGGAGGCGTGCGAGTTCTCCACGATGTCGTGCTCGGACTCCTCACGCGAGGGGTAGCCGGACAGGCCGCCCTTTCCGCGCAGCTTCGAGAAGTCCTGGCGGCCCGTCAGAAGCTTGTGTACATAGCTCTGATGGCCGGTGTCCCACACGAGGCGGTCGACCGGCGACTCGAATACCCGGTGCAACGCGATGGACAGTTCCACCACACCCAGGTTCGGCCCGAGGTGTCCCCCCGTCCTCGCGACCGCGTGGATCAGGAACTCTCTGACCTCATGGGCCAGTTCACCGATCTCCTCCTCGCTCAGCGCCTTCAGGTCGCGCGGCCCCCGGATGCTTTCCAGAATCGTCACGCTCGAGCCCCCTTCCGGTCCGTCCTCAAGAACTCAGCTCACGGTGACGTCGGGAGCCCCCGACGCGACGCCGTCCTTCTCCATCTGCTCGGCGATCTGCATCGCCTCTTCAATGAGCGTCTCGACGATCTTCGACTCGGGCACGGTCTTGATGACCTCGCCCTTGACGAAGATCTGGCCCTTGCCGTTGCCGGACGCGACACCGAGGTCCGCCTCGCGGGCCTCACCCGGACCGTTGACCACGCACCCCATGACGGCCACCCGCAGCGGCACCTCCATGCCCTCGAGCCCGGCGGTCACCTCGTCGGCGAGCTTGTAGACGTCGACCTGCGCGCGCCCGCAGGACGGGCACGACACGATCTCCAGGCGCCTCTGGCGCAGGCCCAGCGACTCCAGGATCTGGATGCCGACCTTGCACTCCTCGGCGGGCGGCGCGGACAGCGAGACCCGGATGGTGTCCCCGATGCCCTCGGAGAGCAGCGCTCCGAAGGCCACGGCGGACTTGATGGTGCCCTGGAAGGCGGGCCCCGCCTCGGTGACCCCGAGGTGCAGCGGATAGTCGCACGCGGCGGCGAGCTGCCGGTACGCGTTGACCATCACCACGGGGTCGTTGTGCTTCACCGAGATCTTGATGTCACGGAAGCCGTGCTCCTCGAAGAGCGAGGCCTCCCACAGCGCCGACTCGGCGAGGGCCTCCGGGGTCGCCTTCCCGTACTTCTGGAGCAGGCGCTTGTCCAGCGAGCCGGCGTTGACCCCGATGCGGATCGGTGTGCCGGCGTCGGACGCCGCCCGCGCGATCTGCTTCACCTTGTCGTCGAACTGCTTGATGTTGCCCGGGTTCACGCGCACCGCCGCACACCCCGCGTCGATGGCGGCGAACACGTACTTCGGCTGGAAGTGGATGTCCGCGATGACGGGGATCTGCGACTTGCGCGCGATGGTCGCGAGCGCGTCCGCGTCGTCCTGCGTGGGGCATGCCACTCGCACGATCTGGCAGCCGGAGGCGGTCAGTTCGGCGATCTGCTGCAGCGTCGCCCCGATGTCGGACGTGCGCGTCGTGGTCATCGACTGTACGGAAACGGGTGCCCCGCCTCCCACGGCCACCGGTCCGACCTGGATCTGACGGCTGACCCGCCGTTCAGCGATCGGTCGGACCGGTACCTCGGGGAGGCCCAGTGAGACTGGCTCTCCGGGATTCATGGTGTCGTCACCCACGGTTCCCGGCGACGGTCTCGGACATGGCGCGGATGGACTCCTTCAGCGACCCCATGGTGGCGAGCACGGCCGTCGGCTCGTAGCCGCAGTGCGCCATGCAGTTGTCGCAGCGCGGGTCCTTGCCGCGCCCGTAGGCGTCCCAGTCGGTCTCCTCGATGAGCTCCTTGTACGTGGGCACGTACCCGTCGCTCATCAGGTAGCAGGGCCGCTGCCAACCGAAGAGCGAGTAGTTGGGGATGGCCCACGCGGTGCACGGGAAGTCGACCTTGCCCTCGAGGAAGTCGAGGAACAGCGGCGAGTGGTTGAGCCGCCAGCGGCGCCGGTTGCCGCCCGCGAAGGACTTCTTGAACAGTTCGCGGGTCTGCGTGACGCCCAGGAAGTGGTCCTGGTCGGGCGCCTTCTCGTAGGCGTAGGCGGGCGAGATCATCATCTCGTCGACCTTGAGGTCGTCGTTGAGGTAGTTGAGCACCTCGATGATGTTCTGCGGGGTGTCGGTGTTGAAGAAGGTCGAGTTCGTGGTGACCCGGAAGCCGCGCCGCTTGGCCTCCTTGATCGCCTCGACCGCCTCGTCGAAGACACCTTCCTTGGCGACGGACTCGTCGTGCCGCTCGCGCATGCCGTCGATGTGCACTGTGAAGGCGAAGTACGGCGACGGCGTGAACTTCTCCATCTTCTTGCGCAGCAGCATCGCGTTGGTGCACAGGAAGACGTACTTCTTCTTGGCCACCAACTGCCGCACGATCTCATCGATCTGAGAGTGCATCAGCGGCTCGCCGCCGGCGATGGACACCATCGGCGCACCCGATTCGAGGACGGCACCGACGGCCTGGGCGACCGGCATGCGCTGCTTGAGCACCCCGGCCGGGTGCTGGATCTTTCCGCAGCCCTCGCACTTCAGGTTGCAGGCGAAGAGCGGCTCCAATTCGACGATGAGCGGAAACTTGTCCCGCCGGCGGATCTTCTGTTCAGCGAGATAGGTCGCGACCTTGATGGATTGACGAAGCGGCATGGCCATCTGGGCTCACCTCCGAGGGAGCAGCAAAGAACGGTGCCATTCAAAAAAAGCGGGAAGGACGGCACGAAGGACACGGAAAGCCGATAGTCCACCGCGAACCGTGCCGATCCTGACGAGTTCATGTTCTGGAGCGTCCACGACCACCCGGACGGCGGCAACCGGACGCCTCCCGGCGCCACCGGCCGCCCGCAGGGTCGCGGCCGACTCCATGTCGACGGCGATCGCGCCGGTCGCGAGCAGGTCGGCGCGCTCGTGACCGCGCACCACGTGGTCGGATCCGGTCAGCGGCCCGGTGTGCACGGTCTTGCCGGGCACGGCCTTGACCAGCTCCTTGACCAGGAGATCCGTGCCCGCGCACGGCGTGGCGCCGTACGTGTCACGGGTCTCGTCGGCCACCACCAGGTCGCCGGGGTGCATGCCGGGCGCGAGCCCGGCGCAGAACCCGGTGGCCACGACGGCGGCGTCGCGCAGCACGGCGTCACCCAGGGCGCGGGTGACCGCCTGCTCGGCGGCCTTCGGCCCCATGCCCGTACGCAGCACGGTCACGGGGCTCGTGGCCCCGGCCCTGCTGCCGCTGCGCAGCGCGAGGTGCTCGATGCCGAGCGCACAGGCGACCAGCAGCGGCGCGGTCTCCGGTGGGCGGGCCACCGGCGATGCGGTCATCAGCTCCCCTTGGTGGCGGCGCCCTTGTCACTGAAGGGCTCGCCGTTGACATACCGACCGAGTGCGGTCAGCGGGAACACCTGCCGGTACAGGTGGTAGTTGATCGAGAAGTCCCAGGGGAAGCCGGTCCCGGTGAAGTACGGCTCGTCCCAGGTGCCGTCCTCGGTCTGGGTGTCGGCGAGGTACGTGACACCGCGTTCGACGGCCTTCGACTCCCGCTCCCCCGCCGCGAGCAGCGCGAGCAGCGCCCACCCGGTCTGCGAGGCGGTCGAGGCGCCGTGCCCCTTCCAGTCCTCGTAGCGGTACGAGCGCAGGTCCTCGCCCCAGCCGCCGTCCTCGTTCTGGACGGACTCCAGCCAGCTGACGGCCCGTCTGATCGCGGGGTGCGATGCGGGCAGGCCGGCGGCGATCAGGGCGGGCACCACGGAGCCCGTGCCGTAGACGTAGTTGACGCCCCAGCGGCCGAACCAGGCGCCGTTGTCCTCCTGTTCGGCGAGCAGCCACTCGATGCCGCGCCGGGTGCGCGGGTCGCGCGTGTACCCCTCGATGGCGAGCATCTCGACGACGTGCCCGGTGACGTCGGCGGACGGCGGGTCGATGACCTCGCCGAAGTCGCAGAACGGCAGCCGGTTGGGGAACGGGCTGGTGTTGTCGACGTCGAAGGCGCCCCACGCGCCGTTCTTCGACTGCATGCCGAGGTTCCAGCGCACGCCGCGCTCGATGGCCTTCTCGACGCGCGCCTTGTCGGGGTGGGCGACGCGGCGCAGCGCGAGCACGACCTCGGCGGTGTCGTCGATGTCGGGGTAGTTGTCGTTGTCGAACTCGAAGGCCCAGCCGCCGGGTTCGAGCGCGGGCTTGCGCACGGACCAGTCGCCCGGCCGGTCGATCTGCTCGGCGATCATCCACTCGGCCGCCTTGACGAGCGCCGGGTGGTCGGCGGGCAGGCCCGCGTCGGCGAGCGCGATGGTCGCCAGGCACGTGTCCCACACCGGCGACTGGCAGGCCTCGATCATCCGGGCCCCGTCCTCGCGCCACACGGCGAACCGGTCGAGGGACGCCAACCCGGCCTTGAGAACCGGGTGTTCGAGGTCGTAGCCGAGCAGGTGGAGCGCGATGACGGAGTAGACGGCGGGCGGCTGGATGCCGCCCCAGCAGCCGTCGTTCTCCTGGCGCTCGACGATCCAGCGGGCCGCGGAGTTCATCGCGGACTTGCGCAGCCGCTTCAGGGCCACCTTGTGGTAGCCGTGCATGATCTTGTCGAGCCGCTGGAACGCGCCGTCCCAACTCACCACGGGGGCAAGGGGCTTGGCGGGGTTCGGATCGCGGGCGTCGGTGTGCAACTCGTCCAGCGGGAACGGCGCGGGGCGCACCGGGCGCTTCGCGGAGACCACGGTGAGCGGCACGATCGTCTGCCGGGCCCAGCACCCGAAGTCGTAGATGTTGAGCGGCATCCACTTGGGGAAGTAGATGAGCTCCGGGGGGAGTTCGGGGAGGTCGTCCCACTTCCACCAGCCGAACAGGGCCAGCCAGATCCGGGTGAACACGCGGCTGGCGGCGATGCCGCCGCGCTCGCGGATCCACGCGGAGGCCTTGGCCATGTGCGCGTCGTCCGGGGAGTCACCGGCCAGGCGCAGCGCGACGTACGCCTCGATGGTGGTGGACAGTTCGCCGGGGCCGCCGTAGAAGGTGGCCCAGGTGCCGTCCTCGCGCTGCTCGCCGCGGATGAACAGCGCGGCGGCGTCGGTGGTGGCCTGGTCCCTGATACCGAGGAACTGGCGCAGCAGCAGGTCTTCGGCGTCCATCGTCACGTTGGTGTCGAGGTCGCCCTTCCACCAGCCCCGGTCGTCCTGCCGCGCGAGCAGGAAGTCCGTGGCGCGCTGTATGGCTCGGCCGGCGGCGTTTCGGGGCCCGGCCGCCCCGGGGGTCGTGTCGGTCAGTTGGGCAGTGGTGGCCGAGGTCGTCTGCGGCGCCGTGGCGCCGGAGCTTCCGTCGGTCGTCGCTGTCATGGCTATCCCTTCATGCAGTGCTTCTTCTCTGCTGGGTAACCGTCGGCCGGAGCCCTGGCGGGACACCGGCCGGCGACTGCGAGTCATATGCGGCCGATAGTGATCATCTCTTTCGTACGACGACGAAGTCGGCGAGCGCCACGAACTGGGCGCGCACCGTGGCTGACATCTGGACGGAGTCCAGGGCTTCGAGGGCGACGGCGTACTGGCGCCGCGCTTCCTCGGCGGTCCACTCGCGCCCGCCGGCCTCCTCGATGAGGGCGGCGCGGGCGGCGAAGTCCGCCTCGGTGAAGGTGTCGAAGTCGACGTCCTTGGCGTCGGCGGCCAGGAGCTCGCCGAGTTGCTCGGAGGCCGGTCCGCCGGCGCCGAGCGCGGCGACGACCGGCAGGGACTTCTTGCGCTGGCGCAGGTCGCTCCAGGTCTGCTTGCCGGTCGACTCGGGGTCGCCCCAGATGCCGAGCAGGTCGTCGACGGCCTGGAAGGCGAGGCCCAGGTGGTAGCCGTACTTCTCCAGGGCGTCGGCGGTCGCGTCGTCGGCGCCGCCGAGGACCGCGCCGATGGAGGAGGCGCAGGCGAGCAGCGCGCCCGTCTTGTTGCCCTCCATCTCCAGGCACTCCACGACGCTGACGCGCTCGCGGTGCTCGAACCCGATGTCCTGCGCCTGGCCGTCGATGAGGGCGCGGGTCGCGGTGGTCAGGCGGCGCGTGGCGCGGCCCGCGTCGACGGTCTCCAGCTCCAGGATGACCTCGTTGGCCAGCGCGAAGAGGGCGTCGCCGACGAGGATCGCCTGGGCGGGGCCGTGCACCTTCCACACGGTGTCGCGGTGCCGGCGCTGCTCGTCGCCGTCCATCAGGTCGTCGTGCAGCAGCGAGAAGTTGTGGACGAGCTCGACCGCGACGGCGCCCGGCACGCCGACCTCGGGGTCGGCGCCCGCGGCCTGTGCGGACAGCACGGCCAGGGCGGGGCGCACGGCCTTGCCGCCGTCACCGTCGGCCGGGTTGCCCTCGGCGTCGATCCAGCCGAAGTGGTAGGCGGCGACGGTGTCCATCGGTGCTGCCAGGCGGTCCACGGCCGCCTTCAGCACGGGGGTGGCCAGGGTTCGGCCGCGCTCCAAAAGCGCGGTCACGTCCACCGCGTCGGCAGCCTCTGGGGCCGAGGGCACAGGTGGCACAGTCTCTCCTTGTGTAACCGGATACAGCGTTGTCGGCTTGTCGACCTGGGGCAGGTCGCTGGTCACGTCCACCGTGGGAAGGTCGCTGGTCACGCCGCCTCCCGGTACAGGTGGCCGCGGGGGCGGCCGAGCGCGGCGAGCGCCGCGTCGGCGGCACTGGTGCCGCTGCGGACAGCGCCTTCCATGGTCGCGGGCCACCCGGTGGCGGTCCACGCGCCGGCCAGGTACAGGCCGGGGGCATTGGTGCGGGCCGTGGGCCGCAGCGCGCCGACTCCGGGGGTCGGCGCGAAGGTCGCCGTCCGCTCCCGGGTGACGAAGAAGTCGTGGATCTCGGCGCCGCGCGCGGCGGGCAGCAGCCGCTCCAGCTCCGGCAGGTACCGCTTGCGCAGCTCGGCGACCGGCGCGTCGATCTCGTCCTGCGCGGCCGACTGGGAGACGGCGAGGTACTGGGCGTCCGGCAGCGTACGGGCGAGTCCCGAGGCGTCGGTGCGGTCGAAGACCCACTGGACCGGCGAGCCGAGCGCGGTGAAGAAGGGCTGCTTGAGGACCTTGTGGCCGTAGACGACGTGCAGGTTGAGGATCGGCGCGGTGCCGATGTCGAGCAGCCGGTCGGCGTCGTCGAGGGCTCCCGCGGGCAGCAGGTCGTGCGCCTCGCGCTGCGGCACGGCGAGCACGACGGTGTCGGCGGCGAGCACGGCGCCGGAACGGTCCGGCCCTTCGGGAACCTCCACGGCCCAACGCCCGTTGTCCGTACGGGAGATGGAGGTGACGCGTGTACGGAGTTCGGTGCGTACGCCCACGGAGTCGAGCGCCTTGCGGGCGAGAGTGTCGTGGAGTTCACCGAGGGGCACCTTGGCCCACCCGATGTCGGCGGCGCCGGGCTCGGACAGCAGCCCGGTCTTGAAGACCTTGGCGGCGAGGCCCAGCGAGGAGTCGCCCGCCACCGCGTTCAGGGTCGCGACGCCGACGAGGTCCCACAGCGCCTCGATGGCCCGCTGCGTCTGACCGTGCTCGGCCAGCCAGGAGCCGAAGTCCCGCTTGTCGAGCGCCGGATCGGCGGGATCCAGGCCCTTGAGGGCGAGCGCGGCACGGCCGACGTTGGCCCGCTCGGCGAGCGACAGGTGCGGGTACGTGGCGAGGCTCTTGGCCAGGTGCAGCGGCACGGGCAGCGCGGTGCGCCGCAGCCGGCCGAGCCGGTTCCTCTCGGCGTCGAGTACGGGCACGTCGAGTCGTTCCTGCAGGGGCGCGAGCGCGGCGGCGTCGACGCGGTCGAGGAACCAGCGGTAGGCGGTGCAGCAGCGCAGGTAGACGTGCTGGCCGTTGTCGACGGTGAGGTCGCCGCGCTTGAAGGAGAACGCGAGGCCGCCCAGCCTGGGGCGCCCCTCGAGGAGGGTGACGTCCATGCCTCCGTCGGCGAGCGCGAGCGCGGACGTGATCCCCGCGAGCCCACCGCCGACGACCACCGCGGTGGGACGCCCGCGGTCCCCCGCGGCGTCCGCCTCGCGCACGTCGCCGGACGTGGTCGCCTCGCTCATGCGCCCTCCCCCTGGGTGGTGCTCTCGGTGGTGCGTACGGCCCCTGTGGGGCCGGGTTCGACGGGTGTGGCGAACACGCGACCGACCGTTGCATGCAGGGACGCCACGCCGCTGCGGAGGGTTGCCCGCCGCTTCGTTCTCGCCACGTCGACCTGGCCCGCGCTGTCCATCAGGCGCGCCTCCTGGTCGTGCCGCGGGTGGCGCCGCGCACGACGGTGCGGGTGTCCAGGCCCGACAGGCCGCGCACGGCGACGTACGCCTTCTCGTGCCCGGGCAGCGAGACCCGGCCGCGCAGCACGGCCTCGGGGTCGCGCTCGATGCGGTCGAGCAGCCGGCGGTAGATGCCGGCCATGGCGGCGACGCAGGCGCCGGAGCGCCGGTCGAGCATGGGAAGCAGCCGGTAGCCCTCGGCGAACAGGGCGCGGGCGCGCCGCACTTCGAAGTGCACGAGCCCGGCGAAGTCCGAGCCGGCCGGCGGCACGGAGCTCTGGAACCCCGTCGAGCAGCCGAACTTCGCGAGGTCGTCGGCGGGCAGATAGGTGCGCCCGTCCGCAGCGTCCTCGCGCACGTCGCGCAGGATGTTGGTGAGTTGGAGCGCGAGGCCGAGCGTGTCGGCGAGCTCCGGCGCGCGCTCGACGCCGCGCGCCCCCGGTTCCGTGCCGAAGACGCCCAGCGAGACCCGCCCGATGGCGCCCGCGACGCACCGGCAGTAGACCTTCAGGTCGTCCCAGGTCTCGTAGGTCTCGCCGCGCAGGTCCATCAGGACACCGTCGATCAGCTCGTCGAGCGCGTCCAACGGAACCGGGAAGCGGCTCGCGGCATCGGCCAGGGCGACGGCCACCGGGTCGGTGTCGTCCTCCTCGACCTTGCCGTCCTGGACGCGGCCGAGCAGCGCCCTGGTCTCGTCGAGCCGGTGCGCCTTGATGTCGGGCTCCAGGCCGCCGTCGCCGATGTCGTCGACGCGGCGCGAGAACGCGTAGAGCGCCGACATGGCGCGCCGCTTCGCGGTCGGCAGCAGCCGGATCCCGTAGGCGAAGTTGCGGGCCTGCTGCCCGGTGACGGTCTCGCAGTAGCTGTATGCGGCGAGCACCGGCGCCGACACGGTCTGGTCAGACTCCACGGTGTTGCTCACCCCTCTCCTCGCAGAGTCGCTCCCACCTCGCGCAGCAATCGCGCCTTGGTGGGTTTGGGTGGTCCAGGAAGCACGTCGTACGAAACGGCGGTGATCGCGTGGACCGCCGCTTTCCCCCCTGCGACGAACCCTGCCAGCAGCAGCTTCAGCCTGCCGTGGACGCTACCCACCAGGGGGGTGCCTTCATTCAGCAGCTTCAGGGCGCGTTCGGCCTCGTACGCGACCAGCGCGCGCACCGATGCGCCCGCGCTCGGGGCGGCGAGATCCGTCTCGTCGACGTGGAACTTCTTCAGGTCTTCGGCCGGCAGGTAGATCCGGTCGCGCTCCAGGTCCTCGGCCACGTCCTGGAGGTGCTCGACGATCTGGAGCCCGGTGCAGACCGCGTCCGACAGGCGGATGCGCTCGGGGGTCGCGGTGCCGGTGATGGCGAGGACGAGGCGGCCCACGGGGTTGGCGGACAGCTCGCAGTAGGCCAGCAGGTCGTCGTACGTCTCGTAGCGCGTGACCAGCTGGTCCTGGCGGTTCGCGGCGATGAGGCCGAGGAACGGCTCGGGGGTCAGCGAGCGGCGCCGGACGGTGGGCTGCAGGGCCTTCAGGAGCGGGTGGCGGGGCGTGCCGTCGAAGACCTGCCGCAGGTCGGTCTCGAAGGCGTCCAGCATCGCGAGGCGGTCGTGCGCCTGATCGGGTGACACGCCCAGGAAGCGGGCGTCCGCGCCGCCGGGGGCGAGGTCGCCGTCACCGATGTCGTCGACGAGGCGCGCGAAGCCGTACACGGCCATCAGGTCGTCGCGCCAGGCGCGCGGCAGGAAGAAGGGGGCCACCGGGAAGTTCTCCTCGGCGGCCTTGTCGAGGGTGGCACTCACCGGGCTCGCTGTGTCGACAGGGCTCTCGGGGCGCACTCGGGGGTGCGGGCTCACCGGGTACGGCCCGCTTCCCCGAGGACGGCGAAAGCCCCGTGCCGGAGAGTTTCCATAGCCATTGCCGTCACAACTCCCGTTCTACACTGCGGACCCAATGCATCTCATTTCGGACACGCCGCCCGGCCGCCCGCGCGGCCGCCCAGCCCCGCAGGGGTCGGGATGTCGCGCCTTATCGCCCCACATGCCGCGATTGAGGCCGGTACAGCTTACGTTGTACAACGCCCGCCCTCGCGTCGGGGTGTTCTGCACATCACAACAACACGACGATTGACGCCAAGATTCCTTCAGGGCAAGGAAGTTGACCCGCCCTTGACCGCGATCGCCAATTACTTGGTACCTACAGGCATATCAGAGGCCCCACCGGACGGAAGCCGGTAGGGCCTCATATGACGTGGTCCAGAGGCGGGCGGTTACTTGCCCGTGAACTTCTCGTACTCCTTGAGTACCTCGGCCGTCGGACCGTCCATACGCAGTTCCCCGCGCTCGAGCCACAGGACGCGCTCGCAGGTGTCGCGGATGGACTTGTTGTTGTGACTCACCAGGAAGACCGTTCCGGCCTCCTTGCGCAGCTCGCGGATGCGGGCCTCGGAGCGCTTCTGGAACTTGCGGTCACCGGTGGCCAGCGCCTCGTCGATCATCAGCACGTCGTGGTCCTTGGCGGCCGCGATGGAGAAGCGCAGGCGCGCGGCCATGCCGGACGAGTACGTCCGCATCGGCAGCGTGATGAAGTCGCCCTTCTCGTTGATGCCGGAGAAGTCGACGATGTCCTGGTAGCGCGCCTTGATCTCCTCGCGGGACATGCCCATGGCGAGACCGCCGAGGATGACGTTGCGCTCGCCCGTGAGGTCGTTCATCAGGGCCGCGTTCACGCCGAGCAGCGAGGGCTGGCCGTTCGTGTAGACCTTGCCCTTCTCGGCGGGCAGCAGGCCCGCGATGGCGCGCAGCAGGGTCGACTTGCCGGAGCCGTTCGACCCGATGAGGCCGATGGCCTCGCCGCGGTAGGAGGTGAAGGAGACGCCCTTGACGGCGTGCACCTTGCGCACGCCGCGCTCGTCGCCGCGCTTGAGGATCCGGCTCAGCGCCGAGGTGGCGCTGCCCTTGCCGGTCTTCGCGCCGTTGACGCGGTACACGATGTGCAGCTCGTCGGCGATGACCGTCGGGATGCGCGCATCGGTGGGGTTGTCGAGATCAGCCACGGCCGTACCGCTCCTCTGCCTTCCAGAAGTACACGAAGCCGGCGGCGCCGATCAGCACGGCCCATCCGGCCGCGAAGGCCCACACGTGCGGCGGGAGGTACTCGGAGCCGTATCCGTGCCCGCCCATGAAGGCGTAACGGATCAGGTCCATGTAGATCGAGGCCGGGTTCCACTGCAGGACGTCCGTGAGCCAGCCGGGGGCGTTCTTGTCGGCGAGCATCGCGGGGATGCTGAACATGACGCCGGACGCGTACATCCACGTACGCATGACGAACGGCATCAGCTGCGCGAGGTCGGGGGTCTTGCTGCCCGCCCTGGCGAAGATCAGCGCGAGGCCCATGTTGAAGCCGAACTGGAGGACCAGCGCGGGGATCACCAGGAGCCAGGAGAAGGCCGGCAGGACGCCGAACCCGACCATCACGATGACCAGCACGATCATCGAGAACAGCAGCTGCTGGAGCTGCTGGAGCGCGAACGAGATCGGCAGCGAGGCCCGCGGGAAGTGCAGCGCCCTGACCAGGCCGAGGTTGCCGGAGATGGCCCGCACCCCCGCCATCACGGAGCTCTGCGTGAACGTGAAGACGAAGACACCCGTCACCAGGAACGGCACGTAGATGTCGTTCGGGATGCCCTTACGGGCGCCCAGCAGCAGGCCGAAGATGAAGAAGTAGACCGCCGCGTTCAGCAGCGGCGTCGCCACCTGCCACAGCTGGCCGAGCTTGGCCTGGCTGTACTGGGCGGTCAGCTTCGCCTGCGAGAAGGCAATGATGAAGTGCCGCCGGCCCCACAGCTGCCGTACGTACTCGAAAAGGCCGGGCCGGGCCCCGCTGACGGACAAGCCGTACTTCGCGGCGAGCTCCCGCCGGGAGAGCCCGTCGTCCGGCGACGGGGTCGCGCTCACCGCGACACCGGCGTCATGCGTTGTCTCACTCACAAGAGGAACTTTCGTCTTCAAATGCACGGCCTGCCGTCAGGCACGAGCTTGTCAGATGACAGGGGGGCGGCCCAGTCGGGTCAGCCGCCACACGGTACGCCACTTCATGGGACGCCTGGGCCCGCAGGGGGTCTTCCAGCCTTCCCTGAAGCCGCCCAGCCAGGCCTTCAGTGCCGGGCCCGAGGGCCGGCGGGCCAGGGTGAGCAGCAGCCAGACGCCGAGGTACACGGGCACCAGGAGCGCGGGCAGATTGCGGCGGGCCAGCCAGACCCGGTTGCGGGCCACCATCCGGTGGTAGACCGCGTGCCGGGACGGGGCCGTGGTGGGGTGGTGCAGCACCATGTCGGCGCGGTAGTCGATCATCCAGCCCGCGTCGAGGGCACGCCAGGCGAGGTCGGTCTCCTCGTGGGCGTAGAAGAACTCGGCGGGCAGCGGTCCCGCCTCGGCGATGACCCGCGTACGCACGGCGTTGGCGCCGCCGAGGAACGTGGTCACGCGCGAGGAGCGCATCGGGTCGGCGGCGCGCAGCCGCGGCACGTGCCGGCGCTGCGTCTCGCCGGTGTCCGGGTCCGCGATGCGGAAGCTGACGATGCCGAGCTTCGGGTCGCCGGTGAAGGCCTCGCGGCACTTCTCCGCCGTGTCCGTCAGCGGCAGCAGCCCGTCGTCGTCCAGGAACATCAGGATGTCGACGTCGGAGCCGGACGGGCCGAAGGCCTCGATGCCGACGTTGCGGCCGCCGGGGATGCCGAGGTTCTCGGGCAGCTCGATGGTCCGCACGCCCTCGGGGACGTCCGGGACCGGGGAGCCGTTGCCGACCACGACCACCTCGACCGGGTCGCCGTCCTGCTTGGCGACCGAGTCGAGGAGGGCGCGCAGTTCGGCCGGCCGGTTGCCCATGGTGATGACAACCGCGCCGACCTTCAACTGCTGTGTCCCGCCGCTCACTTGAGCCTGCTCGAAGCGAGGATGGACACGAGGTGAAGCAGGGTCTGGAGGAGCGCGATGCCCGCCAGGACGGCCACACCCAGGCGCGAGAAGAACAGGTCGCCCCTGATCTGGTCCACGACCGAGAGGACCAGGATGAGGAGCGTCGCCTCGATGCCCAGGATGAGCCGGTGGAACTTCAGCATGGCCGCGGCCCTGCGGGCCAGGGCCATGCCGGAGGAGCGCATCTCGGAGGCGGACTCCTTGACCTGCTCCTTGCCGGTCGCCGCGCGGGCGAGCCCGACCAGGTCCGTCTCGGCCTTGATCAGGATGGCGCCGAGCGCGGCGAGCGTGCCGAGGAAGGCCCACAGCCAGTCGATGCGGCCCGTGCCGAACAGGTCGGCGGCGCGCAGCCCGAAGCCGACGAGGACGGCGGCGTCGGTGAGGTACGCGCCGACCCGGTCCATCCACACGCCGGCCAGCGAGTACTGCTTGCGCCAGCGCGCGATCTCGCCGTCGACGCAGTCGAGCAGCAGGTACAGCTGCACCGCGACGACACCGAGGACCGCGCCCCAGATCCCCGGCACCAGGAGCGCCGGGGCCGCGAGGACACCGCAGACGGTCATCAGGTAGGTCAGCTGGTTGGGCGAGACCTTGGTGTTCACCAGGTGGCGGTCCACACGCAGCGAGACCTCGCGCATGTAGAGCCGGCCCATCCAGTGCTCACCGCTCCTGCGGTCCTTCACCCCGGCGGGGTGAACGACCGGGCGGAGTTCAGCTACCGATGGCTTTTGCATAGTCGGCGTAGGCGTCCCTGATCTGATCGGTGGAGAGGTCGAGGTGCTCGAGGATCGTGTAGCGGCCCGGACGGGTCTGCGGAGCGAACTCCACGACCTTCACGAACTCGTCCACGCTGAAGCCGATCTCCTCCGGCAGCACCGGCAGGCCGTGCCGGCGCAGCACCGAGACCATGTACTTGGACTGCTCGTGGGCACCGCGCAGGTGCATCGCGA
Organism: Streptomyces sp. UC4497; assembly: GCF_054871485.1. Taxonomy (NCBI): domain Bacteria; kingdom Bacillati; phylum Actinomycetota; class Actinomycetes; order Kitasatosporales; family Streptomycetaceae; genus Streptomyces; species Streptomyces sp. UC4497. Next base: position 44,671 of record NZ_JBTYHB010000026.1, read on the forward strand.
ACGCCGCGCCCAGGCCGCACTGCTCGCCGTGGCTCGCGGCGCGCTTGGGGTAGAGGAGGTCGAAGGCGTGGTTGATCTCGTGGCAGGCGCCGGAGGCGGGCCGCGAGTCACCGGAGACCGACATGGCGATACCGGTGAGGACCAGGCCCTCCGCGAGCACCTGCAGGAAGTCGTCGTCGCCGACGCCGCCGGGGTGCCGCAGGACCGCCTCGCCCGCCTGGCGGGCCATGGCGGCGGCCAGGCCGTCGATGTCCTCGCCGCGCTCACGGGCGCCCAGCTCCCAGTCCGCGACCGCGGAGATGTTGGAGAGGGCGTCACCGATGCCGGAGCGCACGAAGCGCACCGGGGCCTCGCGGATGATGTCGAGGTCGATGACGACGCCGATCGGGTTCGGCACACCGTACGAGCCGCGGCCCGCGTCGTTGTCGAGGGTCGCGACGGGCGAGCACAGGCCGTCGTGCGACAGGTTCGTCGCGACGGCGACCAGCGGCACGCCGACGCGCGCGGCCGCGAACTTGGCGCAGTCGATGATCTTGCCGCCGCCGAGGCCGACCAGGGCGTCGTAGCGCCCGGCCTTCTTGACGTCGTCGGCGAGCTTGATCGCGTCGTCGATGGTGCCGCCGCCGACCTCGAACCACTCGGCGCGGGGCAGCGAGGGCTCGAGGCGGGCCCGCAGGGCGGCGCCCGAACCACCGCTGATCGCGATGGCCAGGCGCCCCGTGGACGACGAGATCCTCCCGTCGGCGAGGACCTTGGCCAGGTCGTCGAGCGCCCCGGACCGAATGTCGACGACGACCGGCGAGGGGATGAGTCTCGTCAGTACTGGCACGCGATCTCCCGCCCCTTGGCCAGGTCGTCGTGGTTGTCGATCTCGACCCACGGGACGTCGCCGATGGGCGCGACGTCGACCTTGAAGCCGCGGTTCACGAGCTCCTGGTAGCCGTCCTCGTAGTACAGCTGCGGGTCGCGCTCGTACGTCGCCTTCAGGGCGTCGGCCAGCTCGTCGGCGGCCTCGCCCTCGATGAGGGTGACGCCGATGTACTCGCCGGTGGCCTCGGACGGGTCCATCAGCTTCGTGATCTTCTGGACGCCCTTGTCGGGGTCCACGACGACCTTCATCTCCTCTTCGCCCAGGTCCTTGACCGTGTCGAGCGCGAGGATGATCTTCTTGCCGTCGCCGCGGGCGGCGAGCAGCGTCTTCTCGACGGAGACCGGGTGCACGGTGTCGCCGTTGGCGAGGATCACCGTGTGCTTCATGGCGTCACGGCCGCACCACAGGGAGTAGGCGTTGTTCCACTTCTCGGCCACGTCGTTCTCGATCAGCGTGAGCTTCAGGCCGTACTTCGCCTCGAGCGCGGCCTTGCGCTCGTAGACGACCTCCTTGCGGTAGCCGACGATGATGCCGACCTCGGTGAGGCCGATCTCGGCGAAGTTCTTCAGCGTGAGGTCGAGTACGGAGAGCTCGTTCTCGGTCCCCTCGCCCACGACGGGCACGAGCGCCTTGGGAAGCGTCTCGGTGTAGGGACGGAGCCGGCTGCCGGCGCCGGCGGCCAGGACGAGGCCGATCATGCGGGTTCTCCTTCATCGTGTACGGCGGGCTCTCCGCGCTGAGCGGAGGCGACCCAGAAGCGGATGCTCTCTGCGAGCACCACGAGTGCCACGGCCACGGCGAGCACCGTGAGCGCGAGGGTGAAATCTGTGGGGGTGAGCAGCGCGGCGAGGACCGTGACGACCAGTGTCCGGCCTTCGTGCCCGCCGATCGCCCGCACCAGCCAGTGCGGGGGCGACCCGGCGTTGCCGCGAATGCGGTACACCGTGTCGTAGTGATGGTAGGCGACCGCCGCCACGAGGCCGAAAGCCGCGGGCAGGGCGCCCTGTACGTCCGCGCGGGCCGCGAGGACGAGGATCGTGAGGTACTCCCCGGCCCGGAACATCGGGGGCACGAGCCAGTCGAGGGCGCCCTTGAGGGGGCGGGAGACGGCGAGGCCCGACGTGACGCAGTACACGGCCGCGGCCACGATCGGCCAGACGCTGCCGAAGTCCGTGAGCGCGCTCACGGCGACGACCGCGGCGGCTCCGACGGCGGCGAGCACGGGGGCGGCCTTCGCCTTGAGGGCCTTCGCGACCACCTCGGCGATCGGGCCGGAGTCGGCGAGGTCGCCGAGCGCCGCGGCGGCCCGGTCCGTGCGGCGGGCCCTGCGGGTCAGCGAGCGCAGGACGCGGCCCGCGGTCGTGTAGCAGGCGGCGAGCGCACAGCCGATGAGCAGCATGTAGAAGGTGATGCGCGGCGTGGTCAGCGCGGTGAACAGCGCGATCAGCGCCCAGCGTTCACCGATCGGCAGCACTATCATCCGGCGGGCCCAGACGGTCCAGCCGACGGAGTCGAGCTTGCCGGAAAGGGACGCGGTGGGGCTGGCCCCCGCCAATTCACCCAGCGCCTCGGCGTCGTGGTTCGCCTCGTTGAACGAGAAGTCGATCACGTGCCGGCCGGTCTGGAGCACCATCGCGCCGAGCGCCAGCGCCCATACGTCGTCGCCGCTCGCGTTGGCGGCGCCGAGCGCGAGGCCCGCGTAGTAGGCGTACTCCTTGGCGCGGTCGAACGTCGCGTCCAGCCAGGCGCCCATCGTCGAGTACTGCAGCGAGTAGCGGGCGAGCTGCCCGTCGGTGCAGTCCAGGACGAAGGAGGCGAGCAGCAGCACGCCCGCCGCGACGAAACCGCCGCGCGTTCCGGTGGCCGCGCAGGCGGCCGCGATCACCGCGACGAGCAGCGACGCGGTGGTGACCTGGTTCGGGGTCAGGCCCCGGCGTGCGCACCAGCGCGCGATGTAGCGGGAGTACGGGCTGATGCAGTAGGTCGTGAAGAAGCCGTCGCGCGCCTTGACCGCCGTACGCAGCCGGATCGCCTCGTCGTCGACGGACGCCAGGGCCTGCCGCGCCTCGTTGCGGGCCTGCGGGTCGGCGGGCACCGCGGCGACGAGCTCGCCGAGCTCGGGGTGGTGCACGTCGGTGCCGTCCGCCTCCAGGCTCTTGGCCACGACGTCCGGGTCGACGCCGGTCCGCGCGACCGCGCGGGTCAGTGCCTGGCGGGCGGCGGGCTGCGCGGTGACCGCGCCGGGGATCGCCGACGCGGGAAAGCGCGGGTCGGTCAGGCCGAGGCGCAGGGCGTGGACATGGCCCACGAAGCCCGCGTCGACGACCGCGACCCGCTGCTCGCCGGGGACGGCCGCGAGCGCCGCTTCGGCGTCCGCGGGGTCCTGGGCGAGCCGCACGTCGAAGCCCAGCGCCCGCAGATCTCCCTCCAGGGACGATCCGGGGACCGGCGATCCGGTGACGATGGCGGTCGACAGACGAACTCACTCCTTGGGTGCCGACGCACACCTGTGCGCCGGGCTCATGCATGGTGGAGCACCCGGGGCGGATACGCGGCCGGGCGGCATGTCGGCAGAGGCTATCGGATGGCGCAACCGGGCGTTCGCTGCCCGTTTACCGACCGATTGGCCCCTGTCTCATGCGGTCCGCGCAGGGCCGACCGCGCGCTCATCATTGACGATCAAGCACTCGGGCCACAAACCAGGGGTGGCCCGGGTCCGTAACCGGGGGTAACCGCGCGCGACGGGCGGGGGTGGGCCGGTTCGGTCTTAGGGTGGTGCGCCATGACGTGGCTGATCACCGGCGGAGCCGGATACATCGGGGCCCATGTGGCGCGGACCATGACGGAAGCGGGCGAGCGGGTCGTCGTCCTCGACAACGTGACCTCGGGGGTGCCCTCCCGACTGCCCGAGTCGATCACGCTGGTGCGCGGCTCGGCGCTGGACACCGAGCTGGTGGCCCGGGTGTGCGCGCAGCACGAGGTGACCGGCGTCGTCCACCTCGCCGCGCACAAGCAGGTCGGCGAGTCGGTGGAGAAGCCGGAGCTGTACTACCGGGACAACGTGGGCGGGCTCGCCGCGCTCCTGGAGACGGTCGCGGCGGCCGGGGTGCGCCGCTTCGTGTTCTCCTCGTCCGCGGCCGTCTACGGCAACCCGGATGTGGGCCTCATCACCGAGTCCACGGCCACCGCGCCCGTGAACCCGTACGGCGAGACGAAGCTCGCGGGCGAGTGGCTGGTGCGGGCGGCCGGGCACGCGCACGGCATGGCGACGGCCTGCCTGCGCTACTTCAACGTGGCGGGCGCCGCGGCGCCGGAGCTCGCGGACATCGGCGTCTACAACGTGATCCCGATGGTCTTCGACCGCCTGACGCGCGGCGAGGCCCCGCGGATCTTCGGCGACGACTACCCGACCCCGGACGGCACCTGCATCCGTGACTACATTCACGTCGCCGACCTCGCCGAGGCGCACCTGGCGGCGGCCCGCCGACTGTCCGGGCCCGACGCGAGCGGCGATCTGACGCTCAACATCGGCACCGGGCAGGGCGCCTCCGTGCGCGAGCTGATCGACCTGATCGCGGACGTCTCCGGGAACCCCACCCCCGCGATCGTCGAGCCGCGCCGTCCCGGCGACGCCCCGCGCGCCGTCGGTTCCTCGGCGCTCGCCGAGCAGGAGCTCGGCTGGAAGGCGCAGCGCGGGGTGCGCGAGATGGTCGAGTCGGCCTGGGCCGGCTGGTGCCTGCGGCACCCGGAGGCGACCGGCAAGTGATCACGTCGGCGCCCTGACCTGCGTACACGCGACGTATCGTTTGCGCAGGTCAGGGCACATGACAACGGTGTTCACCGCCATGTTTGCGGATACCCCCTACCCGTAGTTCACTGTGATCGTCGCCCCCGACCAGGGCAACACGCCGGATCGATACGTAGGGGGTTTTCGATGGGCCTCGGGCACGATCACGACCACGGGCACAGCCACGGGCCGACGACCGGGACGGCCGCCGCGGCGCACCGCGGACGGCTGCGCGTCGCCCTGTCGATCACGCTGGCCGTGATGGTGGTGGAGATCATCGGCGGCATCGTCGCCGACTCGCTCGCCCTGATCGCCGACGCCGCCCACATGGCGACGGACGCGCTCGGCCTCGCGATGGCCCTGATCGCGATCCACTTCGCCAACCGCCCCGCGAGCGACCAGCGCACCTTCGGCTACGCCCGCGCCGAGATCCTCGCCGCGCTCGCCAACTGCCTGCTGCTGCTCGGCGTCGGCGGCTACGTCCTGTACGAGGCGATCCAGCGGTTCATCGAGCCGGCCGAGACCGCGGGCGGGCAGACGATCGTCTTCGGCCTGATCGGCCTGGTCGCGAACATGATCTCGCTGTCCCTCCTGGTGAAGGGCCAGCAGGAGAGCCTGAACGTGCGCGGCGCCTTCCTGGAGGTGGCCGCCGACGCGCTCGGTTCCCTCGCGGTGCTGATCTCCGCCGCGATCATCCTGACCACGGGCTGGCAGGCCGCCGACCCGATCGCCTCGCTCGTCATCGGCCTCATGATCGTCCCGCGTACGGTGAAGCTGCTGCGCGAGACGCTGAACGTGCTGCTCGAATCGGCCCCCAAGGGCGTCGACATGGCCGAGGTCAGGGCCCACATACTGGCGCTGCCCGGCGTCGAGGACGTGCACGACCTGCACGCCTGGACGATCACCTCGGGGATGCCGGTGCTCTCGGCGCACGTCGTCGTCAGCACGGAGATGCTCGGCTCGATCGGCCACGAGAAGATGCTCCACGAACTGCAGGGCTGCCTCGGCGACCACTTCGACGTGGAGCACTGCACGTTCCAGCTGGAGCCCACCGGGCACGCCGAGCACGAGGCGCGGCTGTGCCACTGAGCATCGCCGGTTCTGAGCGACGTCCCTTCACTCAAAGGTTCACAGGTTGACCGACAACACGACCCACGCGTGGCGTCCGCGCCCCGAGACCGGGGCCGACCGGGCGGCCGTGCACGCCGTCAACGCCGCCGCCTTCCCCACCGAGGCCGAGGCCGACCTCGTCGACGCCCTGCGCGCCGACAAGGGCGCGTGGCTGGAGGGGCTGTCGTACGTGGCCGAGGCCCCGGACGGCGCGATCGCCGCGTACGCGCTGATCACCCGCTGCACCGTGGACGGCGCGCCCGCCGCGGCGCTCGCGCCCTGTGCGGTGCTTCCCGAGTACCAGCGCACGGGGGCCGGTTCGGCCGTCGTACGTGCGGTGCTGGAGGCGGCACGCGCGCGTGGCGAGCGACTTGTGCTGGTCCTCGGGCACCCGGAGTACTACCCGAGGTTCGGCTTCACGCCCGCCTCCGGGTACGGCATCCGGCCCGGTTTCGACGTGCCGGACGAGGCGATGATGGCCCTCGTTCTGGATGAACGGGACGATTCCGGGCAGCTCCCGCGGGGCACGATCACCTACCCGGCCGCATTCGGCGTCTGACCGGCGCCTACGGTGGTCCCGCCCGGCCTCGCGGCCGGACGGGACTTGCGGGACGCCGGCAGCGCGGGGGCTGTCCGTCCCGTACGGCAGACTTGGTTCGAGGAACGAAACGAAGGATAGGTATGCCGATCACACCTGCCCCCACGACGAACAGCTCGTCGAACGGCACCGCGGAAGCGATCTTGCTGGAACTCGTCGACGAGGACGGCAGGACGATCGGCACGGCGGAGAAGCTCGCGGCGCACCAGCCGCCCGGGCAGCTGCACAGAGCGTTCTCCGTGTTCCTCTTCGACGAGCAGGGCCGGCTGCTGCTCCAGCAGCGGGCGCTCGGCAAGTACCACTCCCCCGGCGTCTGGTCGAACACCTGCTGCGGCCACCCCTACCCCGGCGAGGCCCCGTTCGCGGCGGCCGCGCGGCGCACCTTCGAGGAGCTCGGCGTCTCGCCGTCCCTGATGGCCGAGGCCGGCACGGTGCGCTACAACCACCCGGACCCGGAATCGGGCCTGGTGGAGCAGGAGTTCAACCACCTCTTCGTGGGCCTCGTGCAGGCAACGCTGAACCCCGACCCGGAAGAGGTCGGGGCGACGGCTTTCGTGACGGCGGACGAGCTGGCCGAGCGGCACGCCAAGGACCCGTTCTCCGCGTGGTTCATGACGGTCCTCGACGCGGCGCGGCCCGCGGTCAGGGAGCTGACAGGCCCCTCGGCGGGCTGGTAGCCGTCTCGGGCTTGAGGGGCAGGGCGGCCCAGATCACCTTGCCCCCGCTCGCCGTGCCGGCGACGTCGCAGACGCCGCCCGCCTCCGCGGTGATCTCGCGGACGAGCAGCAGGCCGCGGCCGCCGGTCTGACCGCTGGTGGCCTCGAGTGCCGTGGGCTTGTAGGGGTGTTCGTCCTCCACGGACACCCGCACCCACTCGGGGCCCACGGCGACCTCGACGGCGAGCATCGGCGAGACCACGGCGGCGTGCTTCACCGCGTTCGTGACCAGTTCGGAGACGATCACGAGCAGCCCGTGCACCAGGTCGTCAGGCGCGGGCACACCCTGCCGGGTGAGCAACTCCCGTACCGCGCGCCGGGCCTGCGGCACGGAGGCGTCGACCGCCTGCGTCGTGAACCGCCACACTCCCTCGTACGGGAGCGGCCCGTCCGCAGGACGGTCGGGGGGTGCTCCCCCGCTGTCCTGAGGACTTGGGCGGGACCCCCACCCGTGGTCGCTCATTGTCAGGTCGCCGCCCTTGCGCTCGATTGTCACCACCCTTCGAGTGTTGAGAATCACCTGCTTCGTACCGCGGGACTGACCAGAAGTCAGCGTGTATCGACGGCATTTGATCGTTACTGGTAGACCGAGCCAGAAAGTCGACCGGTCCCGCCCTCATTACGCCCGACTTGCACCTTCTTACGCTTGTTCTACGAGCTGCCCGACACGCCGACCCGGCCGGGTACCCGGCTAGCATCCGGCCATGCCTTCCGTGTCCCCACCGCAGCTCACGCACAGCGTCGCCGAGGGTGTCGCCACCGTCGTGATCGACCACCCGGCCAAGCGCAACGCCATGACCGACGCCATGTGGGCGTCCCTGCCGCCGCTCCTCGAACGGCTCGCGGCCGATGCGGAGGTACGGGTTCTCGTGCTCACCGGGGCCGGCGACACGTTCTGCGCCGGGGCCGACATATCGACTCTCGGCCAGGGGGCGGCGCAGGGGCTCGCGGTCGCGGCGGAGGACGCGCTCGCCGCGTTCCCGAAGCCGACGCTCGCCGTGGTGCGCGGGTACTGCGTGGGCGGCGGCAGCCAGTTGGCGGCCGCCTGCGATCTGCGCTTCGCCGCCGACGGCGCGCGGTTCGGGGTGACCCCCGCCAAGCTCGGCATCGTCTACCCGGCCTCCTCCACGCGCCGCCTCGCCGCGCTCGTGGGCCCGGCGACCGCCAAGTACCTTTTGTTCTCCGGTGAGTTGATCGAGACGGAGCGGGCGCTGCGCACCGGGCTCGTGGACGAGGTGCTGCCCGGGGACGCGCTGGACAAGCGGGTCGCCGAGTTCACCCGCACCCTCGCCGCCCGCTCGCAGCTGACACAGGCCGCGGCGAAGGAGTTCGTGACGGGCCGCACGGACCGGGACGCGCACTGGGCCGAGCAGGCGCGCGTCGGCGGCGAGAGCGCGGAGGGCGTCGCCGCGTTCCTGGAGCGGCGCGCTCCGCGGTTCGAATGGACCGTGGAGGCCTAGGTCCTATCTGCAAACTCCCGTCACTCAACCGGCCGGGCGGAACCTCGCCACGAGGTGCGCGGGGGCCTTGTCCGGGGAGCCGGCGTCGTAGGGCGGCTGCGGGTCGTACTCGGTCATCAGCTGGATGGCCTGGGCGGTCTCGTCGCCCGCGATCCGGCCCGCGAGGGCGAGGGTCCTTCTGACGGATCAGGCTGGATGCGGGCGGCCGTGCATGTCCGGTGCCGACAAGCGGGGTCTGGTGCGTGCAGCTGCAAGGCGGAGGAGGGCGACAACGCGGAGCGTTGGCAACCGACGACAACGCCGCAGATGTGCGTGCCAGGGCCCGCGACTCCAGCAAGATCCGTCAGAAGGGCCCTGGGCCCATGTCGATGCCGGACGAGACGCCGGCCGCGGTGACGTACTTGCCGTCGAAGACCACGCGCCGTCCGGTCGAGCGGGAGCCGAGCCGGTCCAGCTCCTCCAGGGCCAGCCAGTGCGAGGTCGCCTCGCGCCCCTTGAGCAGGCCCGCGGCGGCGAGCGCGAGGGAGCCCGTGCACACGGACGTCGTCCAGGTGCTGGTGGCGTCGACGGAGCGCAGCCACTCCAGGAGCGGCCCGTTCTCCGTCTGATCGCTCTGCTGGGGGCCGCCGGGCACGACGACCACGTCCGGGGAGCCCACTTCGTCGAAGGTCTTGTCGGCGACGAGCGCGAGCCGTCCCGAGTCGTCCCGCACGGGGCCGGTCCGCTCGGCCACGAAGACGACGTCGGCGTCCGGAATGCCGCCGAGGGTCTGGTACGGGCCGATGGCGTCGAGGGCGGTGAACCGCTCGTAGAGGGCGATGGCGATCTGCATGGCATGCCTTTCGGGTCGGGTGCCGTGCTGGGCTGGTCAGGGGCCCACCGGTGCGTGGAACCGGCGCCGGTACTCGGCGGGTGACGTGCCGAGGGTCTTGAGGAAGGCGCGGCGCATCGCCTCCGGGGTGCCGTAGCCGCTCGACCGGGAGATCTCCTCGACGCCACCCTTGGTGTCCTCCAGGAGGCGGCGGGCGTGCTCCACGCGGACGCGCTCGACGTACCGGCCGGGCGTCAGGCCGGTCTCCGTACGGAAGGCGCGGGCGAAGTGGCGCGGGGAGAGCCGGGCGCGGGCGGCGAGCGCCTCGACGCAGAGGTCGGCTCCGGGGTGCTCGGCGATCCATCGCTGCACCTCGCCGAGCGGTTCCCTGGTGGCCGTCTGGGCGGCGAGCTGCGTACTGAACTGGGCCTGGTTTCCCGGGCGTCGGAGGAACACGACCAGGGCGCGGGCGATCCGCAGCGCCACGTCCCTGCCGTGGTCCTCCTCGACCAGGGCGAGCGCGAGGTCGATGCCCGCGGTCACGCCCGCCGACGTCGATACGGGGCCGTCGCGTACGTAGACGGGGTCGGGGTCCATAGCCACCTCGGGGTACTGGCGGGCGAGGGTGTCGCAGAACGCCCAGTGCGTCGTGGCCCGGCGGCCGTCCAGGAGCCCCGCCCGGGCCAGCAGGAACGCGCCGGTGCACACCGAGACGGTGCGGCGGGTGTGCGGGGCGCGCTCGCGCAGCCAGTCGGTCAGGCGCGGGTCCGGGTCGCGCGTGCCGTCGCCTCCGGGGACCAGGAGGGTGTCCGCGGACGGCGCGTCGGCAAGGGCGTGGTCCGGCGTCAGGGTCAGTCCGCTCGACGTGCGGACCGGGGCGCCGTCGGCCGAGGCGGTGCGCACGCGATAGGCGTCGCCCGCGCCGGAGAAGACCTCCACGGGGCCCGTGACGTCGAGGCTCTGCACGCGGTCGAAGAGGAGGACCAGGACGGTACGCGGCGGCATGCGGCTCATTCTTCGGCGCCCGCCGCATGGCCGCAATGACGAATCCCCCACCTTTCCTGCCATGGCCCGGTGCCCGGTACTGCCACCCGTACCGACCGGTCGGTAACGTAGGCGCATGACTTCGGACCCCCGCCTGCGCGCCGCCCGCCACTGCCACAACGTGCTCAACCCGTTCCACTCGACGCACTACTTCTCGCCCGACCTCGGCAAGGAGCTGGCCGCCATCGGCGTCAGCGACTCCTCTGCGGCCTACTTCGCGGCGCGTTCCGCGCCCATGGGGGCCGTCGGCGCCGGGACCGTGACCGCCACGTTCTACAACTTCAAGCACGAACTGGTCGCCCGGCACGTTCCGGCCGTGTGGGAGACCGCATCCCCGGAGGCGGTGCTCGCCGCACGCGCGCGTGCCGTCGACTCGACGCTGCGCCGCCTGCTCGGTGCGGAGGCGCTCGCGTCCCGGGAGATGGCCGAGGCCGCCCAGCTCGCCCTCCACGCCGCTGAGGCCTGCACCCGGCACGCCCGCCCCCTGTACGCCGCCCACGCCGACCTGGACGTGCCGGAGGAGCCGCACATGGCGTACTGGCACGCCACGACGCTGCTGCGCGAGCACCGCGGCGACGGGCACATCGCGGCGCTGCTCGGCGCCGAACTCGACCCGGTGGAGGCCCTCGTGAGCCACGTCGCGACCGGCAAGGGCATGGCCCCGAAGTGGCTGCTCGCCACCCGCGGCTGGGACAGGGCCGAGTACGACGCGGCAGCCGAGCGACTTCGCGCGCGTGGACTGCTCACCGGCGACGAGGAGTTGACGCTCACCGAGCAGGGCGTGACGCTGCGCGCCGAGATCGAGCACCGCACCGACGCGCTCGACCGCGCCCCCTACGAGCACCTCGGCGAGACGGGCGTCGCCCGGCTGACCGAGCTGGCGACGGGCTTCATCGGCACGGCGCTCGGCAACGGCGCCTTCCCCGCGGACCTGATCGGCAAGGCGGCCTGAGGTCTTGATCGGCGCGGGGTCTTGGTTCCCTCTGACCCCGCAGGGCAACCGCGTTCACCTTCAAGCCACTTGCGCACAACCCTTCGTGCGCCTCACACGTCACACAGCCCGGAGAGCTTCCCCCTCATTCTCGATCTCCGGGAGAACCACCGTGCGTGTACGAACCCTGGGCGCTTCAGCGGCTGTCGCGGCCCTCACCGCCGCCGGGCTGACCCTGCCCCTCGCCGGAACCGCGGCCGCCGCGACCCCGGTTCACGCCGACTTCAACGGGGACGGTTTCACCGACCTCGCGGTCGGCGTGCCCTCGGCGACCGTGAACGGCGAGGCGAAGGCCGGTTACGTCAACGTGGTCTGGGGCGGCCCGAACGGGCTCGGCCCGAACAGCTCCACCGGTGTCATCAGCCAGTCCTACCGCGCCGTGCCCGGCACCCCGGAGGCCGGGGACCGCTTCGGGTCCGCGGTGGCCTCGGGCGACCTCGACGGCGACGGCATCACCGACCTCGTCATCGGCGCGAGCGGCGAGGCCCTCACCGACGCGGGCTACGGCCACGAAGGCAGCGTCACCGTGCTGTACGGCTCCCCGACGGGCTTCGGCAACCACGACAGCGTCGGCTTCACCGCTGCCAAGGGCGAGGGCGAGTTCACCGAGCTCGGCGGCCGCATCTCCGTGGGCGACTACGACCACGACGGCGACCAGGACCTGGCGCTCGGCGCGGCCGACGAGGAGAGCGGCTCGCTGCGGCTGCGGCGCGGCCCCCTCATCCCCGGCTCGCCCACCACGACCGAGGTCATCGAGCAGTACAGCATGGGCGGCCGCACCCGCGACCTCGCGACCGGCGACTTCGACGGGGACGGCCAGGACGACCTCGCGGTGACGTACAAGGAGCTGGAGGGAGCGGGCACCTTCATCCTGCGCTGGGACGCCGCGGGCCAGCCCGCCCGCTACTGGAACACCTGGGACTACGGCCAGTCGCTGGCCGCCGCGGACTTCGACCGGGACGGCAGGGACGACCTGGCCATCGGATACGACCAGCCCCACCCCGAGACCGAACAGGGACCGCTGTGCGCGGACGAGCGGGCCGGCGGCGCCGTCGCCGTCGTGTACGGCAAGGGCGCGTTCGGGTCCGCGCACGACTGCTTCACCCAGGACAGCCCCGACGTCGCCGGGGCCTCCGAGGCCGGCGACTGGTTCGGCTTCTCGGTCGCCGCGGGTGACGTGAACGACGACGACCTCCCGGAGCTCGTGGTCGGCGTGCCCGGTGAGGACGTCGGCACCGCCAAGGACGCGGGTGCGTACGTCGTCCTGCGCGGCACCGCCACCGGCCCGGCCGGCGGTGTCGCGCGCAACCAGAACACCCCCGACATGCCCGGCACCGCGGAGGCCGGCGACCAGTTCGGCGCGCAGGTGAGCACCGGGAGGTACAACCCCGACCAGCTGGACGACGTCGCCGCGAGCGCCCCCACGGAGAACGCGGGCGAGGCCCGCTCGGGCGGCGTCTGGTACGCCCAGACCACGGAGACCGCCTATCCCCTCGGGCGCTCACTGACCCCGTTCGGGCTCGCGCTGTCCACCGGCACGAAGTACGGCGAGGTCCTCGGCAAGTAGACGCTGCCGACCGGACGCACGCCCAGTGAAATGACCGTCCCCGCAGGGAACTTGGAGTGACTGTGCGCAGAAAGACTCTCTCGGTGGTGGCTGGGCGGGGTCCGTGGCGTTGACACCGGTGAAGCTGGGGCTGACGGGGGCGGTCGGGTACGGGCGGGTGCTCGGGCTCTGACCTCCCGTTGGGTACGTCGTGAGAAGCCGGACTGCCTGCTTGCCCGCCTTTCGGTGTGAGCATCCGTTGAGCGAGGTACTCGGGTGTTCCGGCCGTGGACGCGGCCGGGACACACGAGAGGAGAACCCGCATGTTCCGTGCCATCGCCGACGTTCTGCGCCAGATCGCGGGCGCCATCGCCACCGTCGTGACCTTGCCCTTCCGGGCGCTCGCGCGGTTGTTCGGCGGCGCCTCCCGGTCCGGCCGCGCACATCGCGTCTGACCTCCCTGATCCCCGAGTGTCGGTGCCACCTGCCACAATTGCGGCGCAACCTCAGTCGACATAGGCGGTACGGGATCGTGGCGACACCCACAGTTGGCACCACTGCTGGATCCGGGCTCGGATCCATCGAGAGCAGGATTGCCGAGGAACTAGGCGTACGGGAGCGGCAGGTGAAGGCCGCGGTCGAGCTGCTCGACGGCGGCTCGACCGTGCCCTTCATCGCCCGCTACCGCAAGGAGGCGACGGAGTCCCTCGACGATGCCCAGCTGCGCACCCTGGAAGAGCGGCTGCGGTATCTGCGCGAACTGGAGGAGCGGCGCACCGCCGTCCTCGACTCGGTGCGCGAGCAGGGCAAGCTGACCGGCGAGTTGGAGGCGCAGATCCGCGCCGCCGACACCAAGGCGCGCCTGGAGGACATCTACCTGCCCTTCAAGCCCAAGCGCCGCACCAAGGCGCAGATCGCGCGCGAGGCGGGGCTCGAGCCGCTGGCGGAGGGGCTGCTCGGCGACCCGTCGGTGGAGCCCCAGGCCGCCGCTGCCGCGTTCGTGGACGCCGAGAAGGGCGTCGCCGACGCGCAGGCCGCGCTCGACGGGGCCCGCGCGATCCTCACCGAGCGCTTCTCCGAGGACGCCGACCTGATCGGCGAGCTGCGCGAGCGCATGTGGGGGCGCGGCCGGCTCGCGGCAAAGGTGAAGTCCGGCAAGGAGGAGGCGGGCGCCAAGTTCGCCGACTACTTCGACTTCGCGGAGCCCTTCACCGAACTGCCCTCGCACCGTGTGCTGGCGATGCTGCGCGGCGAGAAGGAGGACGTGCTGGAGCTCGTCCTGGAGCCGGAGGAGCCGGCCGCGGAGGCCGAGGCCGGGGCTTCGACGTCCTCGACTGCGTCCCCGTCCTCGTACGAGCCGATCATCGCGGACCGGTTCGGGGTCAGGAACCAGGGCCGTCCGGGCGACAAGTGGCTTCAGGACACGGTCCGTTGGGCCTGGCGCACGCGCATCCTGGTGCACCTCGGCCTCGACCTGCGCACGCGGCTGCGCACGGCCGCGGAGGACGAGGCGGTCAAGGTGTTCGCGGCGAACCTGCGCGACCTGCTGCTCGCCGCCCCCGCGGGCACGCGCGCGACGCTGGGGCTCGACCCCGGTTTCCGTACGGGTGTGAAGGTCGCGGTCGTCGACGACACGGGCAAGGTCGTCGCCACCGACGTCATCCACCCGCACGTCCCGGCCAACCGCTGGGACGAGGCGATCGCCAAGCTGGCGAAGCTCTCCAAGGAGCACGCGGTCGACCTGATCGCGATCGGCAACGGCACGGCGTCCCGCGAGACCGACAAGCTCGCCGGTGAACTCATCACCAAGCACCCGGAGTTGAAGCTCACCAAGGTGATGGTGAGCGAGGCGGGCGCGTCCGTGTACTCGGCCTCCGCCTTCGCCTCGCAGGAGCTGCCCGACATGGACGTGTCGCTGCGCGGCGCCGTGTCGATCGCGCGTCGCCTCCAGGACCCGCTCGCCGAACTGGTCAAGATCGATCCGAAGTCGATCGGTGTCGGCCAGTACCAGCACGACCTGAGCGAAGTGAAGCTGTCCCGTTCGCTCGACGCGGTCGTCGAGGACTGTGTGAACGGGGTCGGGGTGGACGTGAACACCGCCTCCGCGCCGCTCCTCGCGCGCGTGTCCGGCATCGGCTCCGGCCTCGCCGAGAACATCGTGGCGCACCGCGACTCCAACGGCCCGTTCACCAACCGCAAGGGCCTCAAGGACGTCGCACGGCTCGGCCCGAAAGCGTACGAGCAGTGCGCGGGCTTCCTGCGGATCCGCGGCGGCGACGACCCGCTGGACGCGTCGTCCGTGCACCCGGAGGCGTACCCCGTGGTGCGCAGGATGGCGAAGTCGACGGGCGGCGAGGTCGCCTCCCTCGTCGGTGACGCGGGGGCGCTGCGCTCGCTCAAGCCGGCCGACTACGTGGACGACACGTTCGGTCTGCCGACCGTCACGGACATCCTGAAGGAGCTGGAGAAGCCGGGGCGCGACCCGCGGCCCGCCTTCAAGACGGCCACCTTCAAGGAGGGCGTCGAGAAGATCGGCGACCTGGAGTCGGGGATGGTGCTCGAGGGTGTCGTGACGAACGTCGCCGCCTTCGGGGCGTTCATCGACATCGGTGTGCACCAGGACGGGCTCGCGCACGTCTCGGCGTTGTCCCGTACGTTCGTCAAGGACCCGCGCGATGTGGTCAAGCCCGGCGACATCGTCAAGGTGAAGGTCCTCGATGTGGACGTACCGCGCAAGCGGATCTCGCTGACGCTGCGTCTGGACGACGAGAAGGCCTCCGGCGGGGGCGGGGGGCGTGGGGAGCGCGGCGAGCGTGATCGCGGTCCGCGGGGTGAGCGGGGTGGCGACCGGAAGCCGCCGCGGCAGGGGGGCCGTGGTGGGGCCGGTGGCTCCGGCGGGTCCGGTGGCTCCGGTGGTGGCAAGGGGGGCGGCAAGGGTCGTCCCGCGACGCCGCCGGCCAACTCGGCGATGGCGGACGCGTTGCGCAAGGCGGGGCTGGCGTAGGCACCCGGGGTTGACGTTTGCGGGAACTGTGCGCCCACGCGTGGCTGGGCGCGCAGTTCCCCGCGCCCCCAAACGGGTCGACCGCATCCGGGCGCGCCCACGCGGCGGAGCCGCACAATCAACACAGCCCCGCGCCCCCAAACAACACGGCCCCGCGCCCCTTAAAGCTCGGTCACCTTGCCTGACGTCACCTCCAGGCGGCGGGTCGTCTGGACTGCTTCCAGCATTCTGCGGTCGTGGGTGACCAGGAGGAGGGTGCCCTCGTAGGTGGAGAGGGCGGACTCCAGTTGCTCGATCGCCGGGAGGTCGAGGTGGTTCGTCGGCTCGTCCAGGACGAGGAGGTTGACGCCTCTGCCCTGGAGGAGCGCGAGGGCCGCGCGGGTGCGTTCGCCCGGGGAGAGGGTGGCCGCGGGGCGCAGCACGTGGTGCGCCTTCAGGCCGAACTTGGCGAGCAGCGTGCGGACTTCGGCCGGTTCCATGTCGGGGACGGCCGCGCCGAAGGCTTCGAGCAGCTTCTCGGGGCCGTGGAACAGGGCGCGGGCCTGGTCCACCTCACCGACGACCACGCCCGAACCCAGCGTCGCGTGGCCGGAGTCCAGGGGGACGCGGCCGAGGAGCGCGGCGAGCAGAGTGGACTTGCCGGAGCCGTTCGCGCCGGTGATCGCGACGCGGTCCGCCCAGTCGATCTGGAGCGTCACCGGGCCGAAGTCGAAGTCCCCGCGCCGTAGTTCGGCGTCCCGCAGCGATGCCACGACCGCGCCCGAGCGGGGCGCCGCCGCGATCTCCATGCGCAGCTCCCACTCCTTGCGGGGCTCGTCCACGACGTCGAGGCGCTCGATCATCTTCTGCGTCTGGCGGGCCTTCGCGGCCTGCTTCTCGCTCGCCTCGCTGCGGAACTTGCGGCCCAGTTTGTCGCTGTCGGTGGCCTTGCGCCGCGCGTTCTTGACGCCCTTGTCCATCCAGGTGCGCTGCATCTGGGCGCGGCCCTCCAGGGCCGACTTCTTGTCGGCGTACTCCTCGTACTCCTCGCGCGCGTGGCGGCGTGCGACCTCGCGCTCCTCCAAGTAGGCGGCGTAACCGCCTCCGTAGATGTTGATCTCCTGCTGGGCGAGGTCGAGTTCGAGGACCTTGGTGACGGTACGGGTGAGGAACTCGCGGTCGTGGCTGACGACGACGGTGCCGGCGCGCAGGCCGCGCACGAAGGTCTCCAGGCGGTCCAGGCCGTCCAGGTCGAGGTCGTTGGTCGGCTCGTCGAGGAGGAAGACGTCGTAGCGGGAGAGGAGGAGGGAGGCGAGTCCCGCGCGGGCCGCCTGGCCGCCGGACAAGGACGTCATCGCCTGGTCGAGGCCGACGTCCAGGCCGAGTTGTTCCGCGACCTCCTCGGCACGCTCGTCCAGGTCGGCGCCGCCCAGGTTCAGCCAGCGCTCCAGGCTCACGGCGTACGCGTCGTCGGCGCCGGGCGTGCCGTCGACGAGTCCCTGGGTGGCCTCGTCCATGGTGCGCTGCGCCTCGGTGACGCCGGTGCGGCGGGCCAGGAACTCGCGGATCGTCTCGCCGGGGCGGCGGTCCGGCTCCTGCGGGAGGTGGCCGACGGTGGCGGTCGGCGGGGAGAGCCGCGCGTCTCCCTCCTCGGGGGTGGCGAGGCCGGCGAGGAGGCGCAGGAGCGTGGACTTTCCGGCTCCGTTGGCGCCGACGAGTCCGATTACGTCGCCGGGGGCGACGACGAGGTCGAGACCGGAGAAGAGGGTCCGGTCCCCGTGCCCCGCGGCGAGATTCTTGGCTACGAGCGTTGCAGTCATCAGGGGGGTGATCCTAGTCGGGGGTGCGGGTGCGCGGCGGCGGGTGGTTTGGCGGGGGCGGGGTTGGCGTGTGTCGTCACGAGGGCGCTGGACCGGGGCGCTTGGCTGGGACGGGGTTGGGGCCCGTGGTCACGGATGCGCCGGACGGGGGCGCTGGCTGGGCCGGGGTTCCGCCCCGACGACATCGTTGCGCGGCACCGGGGTCATCGAGCTGTGCCGGGGGCGGCGTCGACCGTTTCCGTTGCGCCGCACCGGGGTGCCGCCTTGCCCACCCTGCCGCCCAAGGCGGCAGATTGCCCAAGGCAGCGGGCGTCGACCGCCATAGGCGGGAGCCGGGGTGGCGGCAGACCACCCGAGGCGGGGGGGGCGACCGCAACGGGTGGGGGATCGCGTTGACGGCAGCCTCCTAGAGGCGGGGCGGGTCGACCACGACGGGGCGAGAGCGGCGTCGGCGGCAGGCCCTCAAAGCGGGGCGGCGTCGACCGCAACGATTGGGGAACCGTGCTGGCGGCGGATTGCCCACGGCGTGGGCGGCACCCCGTCGGGCCTACGCCCCCGGAGGGGGCGGGAGGGCGGGAGAAGGGCGGAGGAACGCGGCCAAGCCACGTCGACCTCGCCACCTGGCGCCAGCCCGCGCCGACGGCAGGCACCGCAAGCCGCGGGCGACGTCGACCCCAACGGGTCGGGAGCCGCGGCGGCGGAGTCCCCAGCCCCGTGGGGGCGGCACCCCGTCAGGCCCACGCCCCCGGAGGGGGCGGGTGGGTGGGAGATAGGCGGGGAACGTGGCCAGGCCACGTCGACCTCACCACGCGGCGCCGACCCGCCACGGCTCACGCCCGCGCCGACCCGCCACACCCCGCACCGTTCAACTCCGCGGGGACCGCGCCCGCACCCCCTACCCCTCCATCCGCGCCACCAACACGCTCCCCGTCGTGCGGGCCACGAGGAAGGATTGGGGTTTGGTGGCCCGGGGGTCGAGGGAGATGCGGTGGCGGCCGGGGGGCAGGGTCGCGTCGAAGACGTCGTGGGCGTGGGTGCGGTAGAGGCGGTCGAGGCGGTACGCCGTGATGCGGACACGGCACGTGGAGGTGACCTCCACGCCCGCCTCGCCGTCGGCGGCGACCAGCCGCGTCAGTCGGCGCTGCGCGGGCGGGACGCGGTCCAGGGCGCTTTCGATCTGGGCGACGAGGAGCGGGATGATCGGCGCGTAGCCGTCGACGTAGGCGACGTCGGCTCCGGATCGTTCGAACTCCCTGCGTATTGCCGCCCGTTGGGGCTCCTCCACCGCGCGGCCGAAGGCCACCACCCCGTACGTACGCAGCTCCTCGGGCGGGACGCCGGACGCGTCCTGCGTGATGTCCGCGCCGACGCCGATGGTGCGCAGCGCCGCCGCGAGCCGGGCGAGGACGGCGACGCGGGCGCCGATCAGCAGCACCTTGCGGCGCGGTGGCACGAACAGGCCATCTCCGTGCAGCAGTTGGCCGAGCACAGTCCGGTACTCGGTGGCGCGGAAGCGGAACGGGCCGATGCCGTGGTAGCCGTTCCGCTCCAGGTCGACCCGCTCGTCCGTCTGCCAGGCGAAGTCCCGCCACACGTAATCCGAACCAACCGCCCCGTCCCGCTCGATCAGCGCCGTCACCGCCCCGCACTCGATCCCCTCGCACTCCGGGCACCCGTAGATCACGCAGCGTCCACCGGGCAGGGGCGCCTCCGCCTCGAGGAGCAGGCGCTTCACGTGGTGCGCGAAGATCGCGGGCGGGATGTCGGCGGCGAGCGGGGACACCGCGTCCAGGTCGGAGAGCTGGAAGAGCAGCGGGCGGCCGTCGACGATGAAGTCCACGAAGTCCCGGTGCACTTGGTAGTCCCCGTCCGCGAGGACTCCCCCGGCGCGCATCGCCGGCGCCAGGCCGAAGGTCGCGTAGTCATCGGCAGCAGCAGCCATGAGGTGAGTATTCCCGTCCGCGCCCGACGTGAGCGCGGCATGACGCATTCCGTCTGCTTCCGTCAGCGTGTAGGGCCCTCCTGACGGATCTTGCCGGAGTCGCGGGCCCTGCCACGCGCATCTGCTGCGTTGTCGTCGGTTGCCAACGCTCCGCGTTGACGCCCTCCTCCGCCTTGCAGCTGCACGCACCAGACCCCGCTCACCGGAACCGAACATGCACGGCCGCCCGCATCCAGCCTGATCCGTCAGGAAGGCCCTACCGTCCATGGATGATCAGTGACAGCAATGGCAGTGAAGTGATCGTGGTCGGCGGCGGGGTCATCGGCATGACCACCGCCCTGGAAATCGAGCGCCGCGGGCGCCCGGTGCGGGTGTGGTCGCGGGACGTCGCCGAGCGGACGACCTCGGCGGTCGCGGGCGGCCTGTGGTGGCCGTATCGGATCGACCCGATAGCGAAGGTGGGCGCGTGGTCGCTGCGCTCGCTCAGGCGGTACGAGGAGTGGGCGGCGCGCCCCGAGGAGACCGGCGTGCGCCTGGTCGACGGCGTGCACGGGGACTCCCGTCTGGACGGGCTCGGCGCGTGGGCCGCAGAAGTGGCGGGCCTGCACGACACCCCACAGGGGCTCGCGGCACGCCTCCCGCTGATCGACATGCCGGCCCATCTGGCGTGGCTGCGAGACCAGTTGGGCCGGGCCGGCATCACCGTAGAGGCGCGCGCCGTGGCCTCGCTCGACGAGGCTCTCGACGCCGCGCCGACCGTCGTGAACTGCACCGGGCTAGCGGCCCGCGAGCTGGTTCCCGACGACTCCGTGCGCCCGGTCCGCGGGCAGCTGGTGATCGTGGAGAATCCGGGCGTCGACACCTGGTTCACCACCGTCGACCCCGCCTCCGACGGGACGACGTACTTCCTGCCGCAGCCGGGGCGCCTGCTGCTGGGCGGCACCGCCGAGGACGACGCGTGGTCGCTCGATCCCGACCCGGCCACCGCCGAGGAGATCGTGAAGCGCTGCGCCGAGGTGCGCCCCGAGATCGCGGGCGCGCGGATCCTCGACCACCGCGTGGGCCTGCGCCCGGCACGGCCTGCGGTGCGCATCGAGCGTGAGGCCAGGGGCGCCGAGCGGGTGCTGGTGCACAACTACGGGCACGGCGGCGCCGGGGTGACCGTGGCGTGGGGCTGCGCCGAGGAGGCGGCCGAGCTGGTCGAGGCCGGATAGCCGAGGCCCGATGAACGGGCAAACGGGTGGGGGCGTGGCCCGTATCGGACCACGCCCCCACCCGTACCTACGTCCTCAGTCGTCGTGGTGTTTGCCGATCGGGTCGCCCTCGGTCTCCAGGCTGCTGCCGGGGCCGATGCGGATCTCGAACTCGCCGCCGTACTTCTCGTGTCCTGCGACGACCGCCTGCTCGACGACCTCGATGCCCATCTCGCCACGGACCATGAGCGGGTCCTGGCGCAGGTCCTTCAGGAGCGACCAGCACATGCCGATCATGACGAGGACGAACGGTGCCGCCACGAGGATCGTCAGGTTCTGCAGGCCGGTGAGCGCGTCCCCGGAGCCGTTGCCGATCATCAGCATGATCGCGCCGACCGCACCGGTCACGACGCCCCAGAAGACGACGACGAACTTTCCGGGTTCGAGCGCGCCCCTCTGCGAGAGGGTGCCCATGACGATCGACGCGGCGTCCGCGCCGGACACGAAGAAGATGCCGACGAGGATCATCACGAGCAGGCTCGTCACGGAGGCGATCGGGTACTCCTGAAGCACGCCGAAGAGCTGGGTCTCCGGGGTGTCGGCGCCCTTGAGGGCACCCTGCTCCTTGAGGTTGATCGCGGAACCGCCGAAGACCGCGAACCAGATCAGGCTGACGGTCGAGGGCACGAGGATGACGCCGCCGACGAACTGACGGATCGTCCGGCCCTTACTGATACGCGCGATGAACATGCCGACGAACGGCGACCAGGAGATCCACCAGGCCCAGTAGAAGACCGTCCAGCTGCTGAGCCAGTCGGCGACGCCCTTACCGCTGGACGCCTCGGTGCGCCCGATGAGCTGCGGGAAGTTGTCGAGGTACGCGCCCAGCGAGGTCGGCAGCAGGTCCAGGTTCATGATCGTCGGGCCTGCGATGAACACGAAGACCACCAGGAGCAGCGCGAGCACCATGTTGATGTTCGACAGCCACTGGACGCCCTTCTCCACACCGGAGATGGCGGAGAAGACGAACGCGACGGTCAGCACCGCGATGATCGAGACGAGCAGCCCGGTGCTGACGTCGTCCATCCAGTCGGCCGCCTCGAACCCGGCCCCGATCTGCAGGGCGCCGAGTCCGAGGGAGGCGGCCGAGCCGAACAGCGTCGCGAAGATCGCGAGGATGTCGATGACGCGGCCCCACGTGCCGTGCGCGTGCTTCTCGCCGATGAGGGGCACGAAGACGGACGAGATGGTCTGCCGCCTGCGTCGTCGGAACGTGCTGTAGGCGATGGCGAGTCCGACGACCGCGTAGATCGCCCACGGGTGCAGCGTCCAGTGGAACAGCGTGGTGGCCATGGCGGTCTCCATGGCCTCGGCGTCGTCGGCCGGGTCGGTGCCCGGCGGCGGCGTCGTGAAGTGCGCGAGCGGCTCGCTCACTCCGTAGAACATGAGCCCGATGCCCATGCCGGCGCTGAACATCATCGCGATCCAGGAGACCGTGCGGAACTCCGGCTCCTCGCCCTCCTTGCCGAGGGGGATCTTGCCGTAGCGGCTCATGGCGAGCCACAGGGCGAAGACCACGAAGCCGGTCGCGGCAAGGACGAACGCCCAGCCGCCGTTGTGCATCAGGCCCCCGAGCAGCGTGGTGGACACGCTCTCGAGGTTGTCCGTGGCCACGGCGCCCCAGACCACGAAGGCCAGAGTGAGCACGGCGGTGACGCCGAACACGATCCGGTCCGTGGCGGGGCTCTGCGCGGCGGTTGCTCCCTCCTCGGGGACGGGCGTATCGCTAGGGGGTTTCTGAGGGCTTGTCACCCACTACGACCTACCACACCTGGCACTCCTGTAACCCGATCAGCAGCGTGTGTCGGGCTCCCCTTCCGTCAAGTGGTAGGCCGCGCGCGCGTCGAGGAGCAGGGCGACCAGGGCCCGTTCGGACTGACGCAGGGGGACATAGGCCCCGTTGCCCGACTTCTTGACGGTGATGCCGTGAAGCGCCAATTCGTCTTTGAATTCGGCGTATTGCGTCTCGCTCAGCCGGTAGCCGCACGGCGGGTCCTTGATGACCTCCGAGGCCTCGGCGGGGTCGTTGTCCGCACCACCGACATAGATCGGTCCCCGGTCGGTGAAGCCCTTGGCTCGGGCGGCCGTGGTGGCGACCTCGATCGCGCCCCGGTTCTGCGACGCGTACGTGAACAGGCCGCCGAGCGCGGCGAGTTGGGAGTCGCGGCGCCGCTGGTTGACCAGCGCCGGGTCGGCCTCCTCCGCGGGGGTGCCGGGGTCGACACGGCTCTCGATGAGCAGCCCGACGGAGTGCTTGACGCCGGAGACGTTGCGCAGGATGCGCTCCTGCCCGTCCCCCGCGGTCTGCTTGATCGGCTCGCCGGTCTCCGGGTCGGTCCAGATGCCGTACGTGCCGGTGGAGTACCCGGCGTCGCCCGCGGCGGGCCGCACGTGGTCGAGCGACAGCGACTCGGCCTGGTCGTGCACGGCGGGGTCGGTGTTGAGGTTGCGCGGCCAGAGGTCGAACAGGTCCTTGTCGTAGTACTTGGGCGTGGCCCCGTACTCGTGCAGGTCGTAGATGACGTCGGGCTGCCGGTCGCGGATGACGGCGGCCATCGCCCGCGCCTCCGCGGTCTTGAGGGAGATGTGGTCGCGGTTGATGTCGATGCCGTCGGAGTTGCCGCGGGTGTCGGCGGCGTTGCCGTCGGGGTTGGCGGTGGGCACGACGAGCAGGGTCGTACGGGACAGGAAGCGCTGGGTCGCCCTGTCCTTGGTGTAGGCGAGGTCGCGGATCTTCGTCAGGCAGGCCTCGCGGCCCGACGGCTCGTCGCCGTGCTGGGAGCAGATCAGCAGCACGGTGTTGGCCGCCCGGTGGGCTCCGATCCGGACGAGGTTCAGCGGGCGGCCCTGTTTCGTCTCGCCGATCCGGGAGACGGAGACCTTGTCGGAGGCCTGGTCGACGGTGGCGAGGAGCTGCTTCTCCTCGGGCTGGGTGGTCCAGCGGGCGCCGTCGGTCTCCTCGAAGCCGGTGCGGGGCGGGGCGTCGGTGCTGCTCGCGCCGGCCGGGGCCGCCACCACGAGGGGCGCGGCGAGCGCGACGACGGCGGTGGCCAGGGCGAGGGTGCGGGGACGTGCTCTCATCGGGTGCTGCCTCCCGGTACGGGGTGGTCGAGACGGTACGGGCTCACGCCGTCGGCCGCGGACTTTTGGGGGGTGGCGGTGGTGGAGCCGGAGGTGGCGGCCGCGAAGGCCGGGGCGCCGCCGACGACGGGGACGCGGGCCGCGGTGCGGGCGAGGTCGAGGGAGAGGGTCGGCTTGGTGGACGGAGGGTCGATCAGGTCCTTGTCGGTGCCGGCCACGATGAGGGCGAGCCGGTGTCCCTTCGGTACGACGTGGTCGCTCGCGGCGAGGTCGATCGTGAGGGTATAGGGCTTGCCGGGCGTCAGCGCGGAGCCGTGCTTCGGGTTCGTGGAAGTGCCGAGGTCGGCCCAACCCCGACTGAAAACCGTCGAGTTGACGTCGGTGGTCGCGGTCGCGGTGGTCAGGAAGCAGGAGCTGTCGCCGGTGGTGCTCGGCCCCCAGCAGCTGCGGTCGGTGCCGGTCGTGATGCCCTCGCCTGCGCCCGCGTAGTCGCGGATCGTGGCGGGTCCGACGTCGACGAGGACGGCGCTCAGGTGCGCGCTGGACGTCGTCGGGGTCGCGGTGACCGTCACCTTCGAGGAGCCGGACAGGCGCAGGTCCTTGGCCAGCGGGCGGCTGAGGAACCCGGCCTTCTCGGCGGTCGGTTGCTGGATCTTCGCGGCCCAGTCGAGTTCGCCGAGCGCCGGGTTGTCGGTGAAGGTCTCGGTGCCGGAGCCGGTCTTCAGGCCCAGCGTCCCGACGCCGGCCTTGTCGCCCTTGGCGGTGCGCAGCGCGGCGGTTTCGGTGGCGCGCGGCGGCCAGACCTTGTCGGTGGTCCAGCGGTCGGGGGCGCGCTCGATGTCGGCCATCGGCTCACGGTCGATTCCGTTGGCGTAGCCGAGGAGTTCGTGGTCGAACCAGCGGTGCAGGGTGTCGACCCAGGCGCCGCGGCGGAAGTCGAAGGGGTCGACGTGGCCGGTCTGCGCCAGCCAGATCTTGCGGTCGACGCCGTTCTTGGCGAGGGCGTCCCACCACTGGCCGAAGTGCTTGGCGCGGACGTTCAGGTCCTGCATGCCGTGCACGACGAAGACGCTGGCGCGCACGTTGTCGGCGTCCTTGACGTAGTCGCGGTCCTGCCAGAGGCCGGTCCAGTCGCCGGTCCGGGGCGCTTCGTCGACCAGCCGTTTCTGTACGGCGGCGCAGCGCGCCTTCGCGTCCGGGCTCTCGACGTAGTCGGACAGCCACTCGGGGCCCGAGTCGTAGAGCGGGGCGCCCTGTTGGAAGTAGTAGTCGTACCAGGAGGAGATCCCGCCGATCGGCACGATGGTCTCCAGGCCCTCGACGCCGGTCGCGGCGACGCCGTTGGCGACGGTGCCGTCGTAGCTCTTGCCGATCATGCCGGTGCGGCCGTTGGTCCAGTCCGCCTTGGCGCGTTCGCCGCCGGTGCGGGTGGTGTAGCCCTTGGCGCGGCCGTTCAGCCAGTCGACGACGGCCTTCGCGGAGCCGATGTCGTAGGCCCCGCCGACGTCGACGCAGCCGTCGGAGCGGTTGGTGCCGAGCAGGTCGACGCCGACGAACGCGTAGCCGCGGGGCACGAAGTAGTTGTCGTAGAAGAGCGGCATCTGTACGACGTTTCCGTCCGCGTCGTACGTCTTCTTCTGGCTCTCGTTGCCGCGCCCGCAGCAGGAGTAGTACGGGCTGGCATCCATGATCACGGGGATCTTGCGGCCCTGGGCGGCGGGTTCGCGCGGGCGGACGATGTCGACGGCGACCCGGTCGGTCTTCCCGTTGTCGTCCCCGTCGAGCCGGGTGTCGACCCAGACGGACTCGCGGACGGCGTCGGCGTAGGAGTACACGGGCTTGGACTCGGTCGGCCCAGCAGGGGCGGCCGACGCGGTGGCGCCTGCCCCGAGGAGGGCGGACAGCAGGGCGACGGTGACCGCGGCCGCGAGGGTTCTCCAGCGGCGCGGGTGGCGATGGCTGCGTCTGGCAGGTATCGGCATGGCGCGGAAGTTACACGGGTGAACTGCCTTGCGACAGAGGGCCGTAGGCGTGGAAGACAGGTCCGTGGGGTGCAAAGGCACATGTCGGCCAGATGACGATCGTGTGGCTGGTGCGGCCATGGACATGACCGGGGCACGGGGTGCTGAATAAGGTCGTTGTGTCGGCCACGGACGTGATCCGTGCGGGGCCGGCACCCGCCTGACGCCCCCTACGACTTGGAGTTTCCGTGTACCGCAGACTCATCGCCCCCGGCGCACTCGCGGCCTCTCTGCTGCTGGCGATCCCGGCATCGGCCGCGGACTTCCGGCCGGGGGCGTCGGGCATCGGTGATCCCTACTACCCGACGTACGGGAACGGCGGCTACGACGTCTCCCATTACGACCTGCGCCTCAAGTACCAGCCGAAGACGGACCGGTTGGAGGGCACGGCGACGATCCTCGCCTCCTCCACGCAGGACCTGTCGCGCTTCAACCTCGACTTCGGGCTCACGGCGAGCGAGGTCCGGGTGAACGGCAAGAAGGCGAAGTTCGCGAAGTCCGACGAGCAGGAGCTGGAGGTCACCCCGGCGGCCGGGCTGCCGAAGGGCACGCCCTTCACCGTCGTGGTCAAGTACGCGGGCAAGCCGTCCGACGTGAAGCTCTGGGGCTTCACCTCGTGGCAGCGCACCCCGGACGGCGGCGTCGCCGCCAACGAGCCGGAGGCGGCGGCCTGGTGGTTCCCCTCCAACGACCATCCGCTCGACAAGGCCACGTACGACGTGTCGGTCGCGGTGCCGGACGGCACGCAGGCGATCTCCAACGGGACGTTGCAGTCGCAGAGTTCGAAGCTCGGGTGGACACGGTTCAACTGGCGGTCGGCCCATCCGCAGGCCACCTATCTGTCCACCCTGGCGGTGGGCAAGTTCGACATCACGACGGACAAGACCGAGGACGGGCTGCCCGTCGTCAACGCGTACAGCAAGGACCTCGGCGCGAACGAGGGCGCGGCGAAGGCGAGCGTGGAGCGGACGACCGAGGTCGCCGAGTGGCTGGAGTCGGTCTACGGGAAGTATCCGTTCGAGGCGCTGGGCGGGTATGTGCCGAACGTGCCGTCGAGCTTTGCGCTTGAAACGCAGACGCGGCCGTTCTATTCGCCGAAGCAGTTCGCCAATGGGGCCAATGTGTCCGTGGTTGTTCATGAGTTGGCACATCAGTGGTACGGCGACAGCGTCTCGGTGCGTGGGTGGAAGGACATCTGGATCAACGAAGGGTTCGCCCGGTACGCGCAGTGGCTGTGGTCGGAGAAGGAGGGCGAGGGCACGGCCCAGGAGCTCGCCGACTACACGTACGCGCAGCATCCGGCGGACGACGCGTTCTGGACGGTCAAGCCGGGGGATCCGGGGGCGGAGAACCAGTTCGACGCGGCCGTTTACGACCGGGGGGCGTTGGCGATTCAGGCGTTGCGGAATGCCGTTGGCGAGAAGGACTTCTTCGCGATTTTGAAGGGGTGGCCGAAGCAGTACGCGTACAGCAACGCGAGTGTCTCCGACTTTGAGGCGTATGCGGAGAAGGTGTCTGGGGAGCGGTTGGGGTCGCTGTTCGACACGTGGTTGTACGAGCCGTCCAGGCCCGCCGCGCCGGCTGCGCGGGCGGTCGCTGGGCCAGTGCAGCCCAAGTCGTGGAAGCGGATTGCTGCCACGAATGGGGTGCACGGCGGGCATTGATCGCCGCGGCGGGGCTTAAAAGATCGGGGCTCTGCCCCGGACCCCGCTGCTCAATCGCCGCAGGGGCTTGAATTGCCGGCACCGCTTGATGCGTCGGCACCGTTCGATTGGCTCGCCCTTGCCCGTCTCGCCATCGGCAGGTAGCGGAAGCGTTCCGGGAGGCGGGGGGCCACCAGTCGCACCAGTGCCGCGACGTGGCGTAGGCGGCGTTCCTGCCTGGGCGTCCAGGGCAGGCCGATGGCCTCTCTCGCCTCCGGGGGAAGCAGGCCCGTCGAGAGGAAGCTCATGGTGCGGGTCAGGACGGGGCGCAGCAGCGGCCACAGGAGGGTGAGGAGCGGGTGGTGGCCCGGTGGGGGTGGGAGGGGGCGGGAGCGGGCCGTCAGTTCGTCCACCACCGGGTTCCGCTCGATCTCCTGCGCGAGCATCTTGCGGTAGTACGGCCAGAACTCCTCGACCGTCTGCGGCATGTCCCGGTCGTGGATGCCGAGGATGCGGCCGACCATCAGCCACTCCGCGTAGAACCGCTCGTCCTCCTCCGGCGTGAACGGCGTGGCGAAGTAGCGGCGCGCGTAGCGGGAGACGGGGAAGCCGGTGGCGTGCACCCAGGCGTAGTGGGCCGGGGTGAGGGCGTGGTAGCGGCGGCCGTGCGGGTCGGTGCCCTGGATGGTGCGGTGGAGGCGGCGGAGCCTTCGACCTTCTTCGGCTGCCGACTCTCCCCCGTACACCCAGAGCATCACCGAGGTCAGCGAGCGCTCGCCGCGGCCCCAGGGGTCGGTGCGGAACACCGAGTGGTCGTCGACGCCCGCGCCGACGGCCGGGTGTGCGACCTGGAGCACGAACGCGGCGGGCAGTGCGAGCAGGGCGCGGATGTCCCCTGCCGTCTCCCAGAGGATGCCGCCGGGCGGGGGCGGTGGCGGGTCCGGGTCGTGCTGCTTCATGGGGGTGCTGCTCCTCGTGGTGCGTCCGGAGCCTGCGGATCTGTGTTCTACGGGCCTGTGATCAAGTATGCGCGTCCGGACCCGGTGGCCGGCGGCCGTCGTCCGCGTAGCGCTTCGCCAGGTCGGAGGCAAGCTCCGAGACGCAGGTGCACAGGTCCGTGACGGCCTCCGTGGCGGGGGCCGGGCGGCAGGGGACGACGTGGGCCGGGAGCGGGGCCGGGGACGGGGGCGGTTCCGGCGGGTTCGGTTCGGTGGGCGGGCGGCGCCTGCGGGCGGAGGTGATCAACGCCGTCGCCAGGGCCGCGAAGAATGCGGCCAGCTGCCCGATCTTGACTTGTACGTCCCACGGAACCAGCGACATGCCTGTGTCCTACCCGCATGGCACGGGGCCCCAACGCACCGAGTGCGTCGGGGCCCCGTGAAGGAAGGCAGGTGTGCGGGCTCAGTTGCCGTCGGCCACCTTCGTCAGCTCGTCCGACGCTATGCGGTCGACGTTGCGCCGCACCCGGAACCAGCCGATGAAGAGCAGCACCCCGACGACCGGGATCAGCATGAGCGTCTTGCGGCCGGTCTCCTCGTCGTTCCACATGAGGACGAGCACGGAGAGCAGGAAGACGATCGTGACGATCTCCGTGACCGGGGAGAACGGCAGCCGGAACTTCGGGCGCTCGACCAGGCCCTGCTTGGCCCGGCGGACGAAGGCCAGGTGGGCGATCATGATCATGACCCAGGTGCCGATGATGCCGATCGAGGAAACCTCGATGACGATCTCGAACGCCTCGGCGGGCAGCAGGTAGTTCAGGCCGACGCCCAGCACGCCGACGCCCGCGGTGAGCAGGATGCCGCCGAAGGGGACCTGGCTCCTGTTCATCTTGGCGGTGAACTTCGGGGCGGAGCCCGACATGGCCATGGAGCGCAGGATGCGGCCCGTGGAGTAGAGGCCGGAGTTCAGCGAGGACATGGCCGCGGTCAGCACGACCAGGTTCATGATGTCGCCGACGCCGCCGACGCCCAGCTTCGAGAACAGCGTCACGAACGGGCTCTCGCCCGAGGTGTACGACGTGGACGGCAGCAGCAGCGCGAGCAGCAGCACCGAGCCGCAGTAGAACAGGCCGACGCGCCACATGATCGAGTTCACCGCGCGCGGGACGACCTTCTGCGGCTCGGCGGTCTCGCCCGCCGCGACGCCGACCAGTTCGAGGGCCGCGTACGCGAAGACGACACCTTGCATCACGAGGACCACGGCCATGGTGCCGCTGGGCATCCAGCCGCCGTTGTCCGTGATCATGTGCAGGCCCGGGGTGTGGCCGTCGACCGGGTGCTGCGTGGCCACCAGGAAGATGCCCACGAAGAGGAAGGCCACCAGGGTGGCCACCTTGATGATCGAGAACCAGAACTCCATCTCGCCGAAGTACTTCACGGAGACGAGGTTCACGGACAGCACGACCGCGAGCGCGATCAGTGCGAGCACCCACTGCGGGATGCTCGTGAAGGCGCTCCAGTACTGCGTGTAGAGGGCCACGGCGGTGATGTCGGCGATGCCCGTCATCGACCAGTTCAGGAAGTACATCCAGCCGGCGACGTAGGCGCCCTTCTCGCCGAGGAACTCGCGCGCGTACGACACGAAGGAACCGGAAGAGGGCCGGTAGACGACCATTTCACCGAGGGCGCGCACCACGAAGTACGCGAAGATCCCGCAGATCAGATACGCGAAGACGAGGGCGGGGCCCGCGTCGTGAAGCCTGCCTCCGGCACCGAGGAAGAGTCCGGTGCCGATCGCGCCGCCGATGGCGATCATGTTGATGTGGCGGCTCTTGAGGGCCTTGCTGTAGCCGGCGTCGCCCGCGTCGGCGGGCGCCTGGGAGGCATCTGTGCGGGATGCGTCCGTGGCCGTGTTGAGGGCGTCCTTGCTCACGAGGGGGTGTCCACTCTGTGGTGCCCGGCGGCGTGGGGGCCGCCGGGGTCCGGAACGTGCTTCGGTCCGCATCGCCCCTGACGGCGTGCGGACCGAGGGGCACCTTCCCCCAAAGATCGCCCCCACGCGGTGGCGGAGATCACATAGCGGCGCTTCTCACATGACGGGATGCCTCTGGACGTGGAACCGGAGGAGGCGTATAGAGCGTCGATCACTCCTCTTTGGGGCGTCGACCGCCCCTCTTTCCTCTCCCCTTGGGTTTCACAACATCGGTGTGTCAGCAATACTGTTGTACCCGGATCGCGGCGAGAGGCGAAGATGACGACGGACACTGAGGCCCCCACGCTGACCGTCGACGAGCTCGCGGCCCACGCCGGCGTCACGGTCCGCACCATCCGCTTCTACAGCACGCGGGGCCTGCTGCCGCCGCCGGTGATCGGACCGCGCCGGGTAGGGCACTATGGGCCCGACCACGTCGCACGGCTCGCGCTGATCGAGGAGCTCCAGCACCAGGGCATGACGCTGGCCGCGATCGAGCGCTATCTGGAGCAGCTGCCGGCCGACCTGAGCGCACAGGATCTGGCGATCCACCGCGCGGTGGTGGCGAGCTGGGCCCCGGACACCGTCGAGACGCTGTCGCGCGACGAGCTCGAGCGGCGGGCGGGGCGGGCCCTCACCGCATCGGATGTGGAGCGGCTCGCGACGATGGACGTGCTCACGCAGGAGGGCGAGGACACGTTCCGCTGCGACACGGGGCAGCTGCGGCTCGGCGTCCAACTCCTCGACGTACCGCTGTCGTTGGACGCGATCCTGGCCTCGCGCGAGGTGCTGGTGGAGCACTCGCGGGGCGCGGCGCAGGAGCTGGCCCGCCTCTTCAGCTCCGAGGTGTCGCAGAGGGCCGAGCAGGACGTGAAGTCGCTGTCGGCCCATATGCAACCGCTGGTCGTTCAGGCGCTGTTGACGGCGTTCCAGCGCTCACTGAAGGAGGAGCTGCGGGAGGCGTTCCGTACGACGGACCGCCTCCCGTAGACACCGGGTCCCGGCGTCAGTCCTTGAACGTCTCGCCCTTCTCGGCCTTCTCCACGAGCAGCGCGGGCGGCAGGAACCGGTCGCCGTAGCGCTCGGCCAGTTCGCGCGAGCGGGCTACGAATCCGGGCAGGCCGCCCTCGTAGCCGTTGATGTACTGGAGCACGCCGCCGGTCCAGCCGGGGAAGCCGATGCCGAAGATGGAGCCGATGTTGGCGTCGGCGACGGACGTGAGGACGCCCTCCTCGATCAGGCGCACCGTGTCGAGGGACTCCGAGAAGAGCATCCGCTCCTTCATGTCCTCGAACGGGATCTCGGTGCCCGGCTTCGTGAAGTGCTCGCGCAGCCCCGGCCACAGACCGGCGCGCTTGCCGTCCTCGCCGTACTCGTAGAAGCCCGCTCCCCCGCTGCGGCCCGGCCGCCCGAACTCGTCGACCATCCGGTCGATGACGCTCTCGGCCGGGTGCTCCTCCCAGGTGCCGCCGGCCCCGACGATCGCGGCCTTCGTCTCCTCACGGATCTTGCGGGGCAGGGTGAGGGTCAGCTCGTCCATGAGGGAGAGCACCTTGGCCGGGTAGCCGGCCTGGCCCGCCGCCTGCTCGACCGACGCGGGCTCGACGCCCTCGCCGACCATCGCGACGCCCTCGTTGATGAAGTGCCCGATGACGCGCGAGGTGAAGAAGCCGCGCGAGTCGTTGACCACGATGGGCGTCTTGTTGATCTGCCGTACGAGGTCGAAGGCGCGGGCGAGGGCCTCGTCGCCGGTGGCACCGCCCTTGATGATCTCGACGAGCGGCATCTTGTCGACGGGCGAGAAGAAGTGCAGACCGATGAAGTCGGCCTGCCGCTCGACACCCTCGGCGAGGGCGGTGATGGGCAGCGTCGAGGTGTTGGAGCAGAGCAGGGCGTCGGGGGCGACGATGTCCTGGATCTCCTGGAACACCTTGTGCTTGAGCGACGGGTCCTCGAAGACGGCCTCGATGACGGCGTCGCAGCCGGCCACGGCCTGCGGGTCGGAGGCCGTGGTGATGCGGGCGAGCAGCGCGTCCGCCTTCTCCTGGGTGGTGCGGCCGCGCTTGACGGCCTTGGCGCACAGCTTCTCGGAGTACGCCTTGCCCTTGGCGGCGGCCTCGTCCGATACGTCCTTCAGGACCACCTCGATGCCTGCGCGGGCGCAGGAGTAGGCGATGCCCGCGCCCATCATGCCGGCGCCGAGGACGGCGACCTTGTTGACCTTGCGGGGCTCGATGCCCTTGGGGCGGTTGGCGCCCGAGTTCACGGCCTGGAGGTCGAAGAAGAACGCCTGGATCATGTTCTTCGCGGTCTGCCCGGTGACCAGCTCGGTGAAGTAGCGGGCCTCGATCGCGAGGGCGTTCTCGAAGTCGACCTGCGAGCCCTCGACGGCCGCCGCGAGAATGTTTCGGGGCGCGGGGTACGGGGCGCCGTTCAGCTGCTTCTTCAGGTTGGCCGGGAAGGCGGGCAGGTTCGCGGCGAGCTTGGGGCTGGCCGGGGTGCCGCCGGGAATGCGGTAGCCGGGCTTGTCCCAGGGCTGCTGCGACTCCGGGTTGGCGTCGATGAAGGCACGGGCCTTCTCGATCATCTCCTCGCGGGTGGCGGCCACTTCGTGGATCAGGCCGTTCTCCAGGGCGCGCTGCGGAGCGTACTGGGTGCCCTGGAGCAGCACCTTGAGGAGCGCGTCGGCGATGCCCATGAGGCGGACGGTGCGGGTGACGCCGCCGCCCGCGGGGAGCAGGCCGAGCGTGACCTCGGGGAGGCCGATCTTCGAGCCCGGCGCGTCGAGGGCGACGCGGTGGTGGCTGGCGAGCGCGATCTCGTAACCGCCGCCCAGGGCCGCGCCGTTGATGGCCGCGACGACGGGCTTGCCGAGGGTCTCGATGCGGCGCAGCGAGTTCTTGATGCCGAGGCCGGTCTCGAAGACGGACTGGGCGTCCTCCGGTCCTGCCTTCATCATGTCCTTGAGGTCACCGCCCGCGAAGAAGGTCTTCTTGGCGGAGGTGTAGATGAACCCGCGGATCGAGTCGGGGTTCGCGGCCAGCTCGGCCTCGGCGCGGTCGGCGATCGCGGCGATGGAGTCCTTGAACGCCTGGTTCATGGTGTTCGCGGACTGGTTGGGGTCGTCCAGGACGAGCGTGACGACGCCGGTGTCGTCCTGTTCCCAGCGGATGGTCGTGCTCTGCGTCATGGCTTTCGTCTCCGTGAAGTCTGGTGCGGCGGTTGGCTGTTGGGGTGGGGCGCCCTGCTGGGCGACTACGCGGAGACGCGCTCCACGATCGTGGCGATGCCCATGCCGCCGCCCACGCACAGCGTGGCCAGGCCGTACCGCTTGTCCTGGCGCTCAAGTTCGTCGACGAGGGTGCCGAGGATCATCGCGCCGGTCGCGCCCAGCGGGTGACCGAGGGCGATGGCGCCGCCGTTGACGTTGACCTTGTCCAGGGACAGGCCCATGTCCTTCACGAAGCGCAGCACGACCGCCGCGAACGCCTCGTTGATCTCGACGAGGTCGATGTCGTCGATGGTCAGGCCCGCCTTGGCGAGCGCCTTGCGCGACGCGGGCGCGGGGCCCGTGAGCATGATGGTCGGCTCGGAGCCGGAGACCGCGACGGAGACGATGCGGGCGCGCGGCGTGAGGTCGTAGCGCTCGCCGACCTCACGGGAGCCGATGGCGACGAGCGAGGCGCCGTCGACGATGCCGGAGGAGTTGCCCGCGTGGTGCACGTGGTCGATCTGCTCGACCCAGTGGTACTTCTGCAGCGCCACCGCGTCGAAGCCGCCCAGGTCGCCGATGTCCTTGAACGAGGGCTTCAGCTTGCCGAGCGAATCGGCCGTCGTGCCCGGACGCAGGTGCTCGTCGTGGTCGAGCACGGTGAGCCCGCTGCGGTCCTTGACCGGCACGATCGAGCGCGAGAACCGGCCGTCCTTCACGGCGGCGGCCGCTCGCTCCTGCGACATGGCGGCGTACTCGTCGACGTCGCGCCGCGAGAAGCCCTCGATGGTGGCGATGAGGTCGGCGCCGATGCCCTGCGGCACGAACCCGGTCTCGTAGGAGGTCATCGGGTCCATCGCCCAGGCGCCGCCGTCCGAGCCCATCGGCACGCGCGACATCGACTCGACGCCGCCCGCGAGGACGAGATCCTCCCAGCCCGAACGGACCTTCATCGCCGCCAGGTTGACGGCCTCCAGGCCCGAGGCACAGAAGCGGTTCTCCTGCACGCCGGCCACCGTGTCGGGCAGTCCGGCCGCGATGGCGGCGATGCGCGCGATGTCGGAGCCCTGGTCGCCGATAGGGCCTACGACGCCGAGCACGATGTCGTCGATGGCGGCCGGGTCGAGGTCGGGGAAGCGGGTCCGCAGCTCGTGGATCAGGCCGACGACGAGGTCGATCGGCTTGGTGCCGTGCAGGGAGCCGTTGGCCTTGCCGCGGCCGCGCGGGGTGCGGATCGCGTCGTATACGTACGCGTCTGTGGTCACGGGAGGTGCCTTTCGAAGAGGGGCCGTACAGGGGTGACGAAGAGGGGTCGGTCAGGCCAGGTCAGGCCAGCAGCGAGCGTCCGATGATCTCCTTCATGATCTCGGTCGTGCCGCCGTAGATGGTCTGGATGCGTCCGTCGGTGAACGCCTTCGCGACGGGGTACTCGGTCATGTACCCGTATCCGCCGTGCAGTTGGAGGCAGCGGTCGGCGACCCGCTTCTGCAGTTCGGTCGCCCACCACTTCGCCATGGAGGCGTGCACGGCGTCGAGCTGCCCGTCCGAGTGGTCCTCGATGCAGCGGTCGAGGAACGTGCGGGTGACGGCGCACTCGGTGGCCATCTCCGCGATCTCGAAGCGGATGTGCTGCTTCGTGGAGAGCGGGCGCCCGAAGGCCTCGCGCTCCTTCACGTACTGGGTGGTGATCTCCAGGAGGTGCTCGGCGGCGGCGATCGCGGCGACGGCGATGCCCATGCGCTCCTGCGCGAGGTTCGTCATCAGGTGGATGAACGCGCCGTTGAGCTCGCCGAGCAGGTTCTCCTTCGGGACGCGGACGTCGTTGAAGAACAGCTCGGCGGTGTCCTGGGCCTTCTGGCCGATCTTGTCGAGGTTGCGGCCGCGCTCGAAGCCCTCCATGCCGCGCTCGACGACGAGCAGGGAAAGACCGTGCGCGCCGCCCTCGGGCGTCGTCTTGGCGACGACGATCACCAGGTCGGCGAGGATCCCGTTGGAGATGAAGGTCTTCGAGCCGTTGAGCAGCCAGTGGTCGCCCTTGTCCTCGGCGGTGGTGCGGATGCCCTGGAGGTCGGATCCGGCGCCGGGCTCGGTCATGGCGATGGCGCTGATGATCGAGCCCTCGCAGAAGCCGGGCAGCCAGCGCCGCTTCTGCTCCTCGGTGGCGAGCGAGGTCAGGTACGGGCCGATGATGTCGTTGTGCAGGCCGACGGCGAGGCCGGAGGCGCCCGCGCGCGTGAACTCCTCGGCGAGCACGGCGGGGTAGCGGAAGTCGGCGTTGCCGCCGCCCCCGAACTCCTCGGGCACGGCGAGCCCGAGCAGGCCCTGGCGTCCGGCGGCGAGCCAGGCCTCGCGCGAGACGACGCCGTCCTTCTCCCACTGCTCGTAGTGCGGCGTCACCTCCTTGGCGAGGAAGGTGCGCACGGTCTCGCGGAACGCCTCGTGCTCGGCGCTGAACAGGCGTCGTTCCATGCTCGCGATCAACTGCCTTTCGTGGTGGGCTCGTTCAGGGCCGGTACGTCCCAGTCGCGGGCGACGTCGGTGGTGTCGGCGCCGGGCTGGGCGGGGCCCGAGTGGACGCTGGTGGGGGTGTCGGAGAAGCGGGGCGCGGGCGCCGGCTGGGTGAGGCCGCCGTGGTCGACGAAGGTGCCGCGGGCGGCGAGGTGCGGGTGGTGCGGGGCCTCGCCGAGGGAGAGCACGGGTGCCACGCAGGCGTCCGAGCCCTCGAAGACGGCCGCCCATTCGTCCCGCGTACGTTCCTTGAAGCGGGCGGCGACGGCGGCGCGCAGCTCGTCCCAGCGCCCCAGGTCGCCCCGGGCCGCGGCCACCTCGCCGAGGCCGAGCAGCTCGGCGAACTCGGCGTAGAACTGCTGCTCCAGGGCGCCGACCGCCATGTACTTGCCGTCGGCGGTCTCGTACGTGCCGTAGAACGGGGCGCCGCCGTCGAGGAGGTTGGCGGCGCGCCGGTCCTGCCAGCCGCCAGCGGCGAGCATGCCGTGGATCATCGTGCTGAGGTGCGCGGTGCCGTCGACGATCGCGGCGTCGACGACCTGTCCCGTGCCGGTGTCGCGGGCGTGGTGCAGGGCGGCGAGGACGCCGACGACCAGGTAGAGCGAGCCGCCCGCGTAGTCGCCGAGCAGGTTCGCGGGGGCCACCGGCGGCCGGTCGGGGTCGCCGGTCAGGCCGAGGGCGCCGGTCAGCGCGATGTAGCCGATGTCGTGGCCCGCGCGCTGGGCGAGCGGGCCCTCCTGGCCCCAGCCGGTCATCCGGCCGTAGACCAGCTTCGGGTTGCGGGCGCGGCAGTCCTCGGGCCCGACGCCGAGCCGCTCGGCGACTCCCGGCCGGTATCCCTCGATCAACACGTCGGCGCGCGCGGCGAGTTGCAGCACCCGCTCGGCGCCGTCCTCGGCCTTCAGATCGACGACCACGGAACGCTTGTTGCGGTTCGTGACGTCGTACTCCGGGGGAACCCCGAGCGCCTGCCCGCCGGGCCGGTCGACGCGTACGACGTCGGCCCCGAGGTCGGCGAGGAGCATCGCGGCGAAGGGGCCGGGGCCGATCCCGGCCAGCTCCACCACGCGCACTCCGGCGAGCGGGCCGCCCCGCCGGGCGCCGCTTTCCGTTCCTGCCACTGCCATCCCGCCACGCCCCCAGCTTGTGACACAACTGATGTAACACCATTGATGCTATGAACCCGTCCCGCTCAGCACAAGCCCCCGGCAAGCAAGCGCTTAGCCAATTTCCGCCACGCGCGGGCGCCCGGTACCGGCCGTTCCGCCCCGGGCGGCACAAGTGGCGACCTCCCTTCCGGTGACCACCCGAACGAAGGGGGTATTCGGTGACTTCTGACGGAAGTTGTCCGATCTGTGGAGGGAGACAAAACAGTGCACAGCAGGCGAATGATGGCACTGACACTGGTCACCGGAATCACGGCTCTGGGACTCCTGGGCTGCGGAGGGGACAAGGAGTCGTCGGACGAACCCTTCGCCGGCAAGAGCGCGGACCGGATAGCGGCCGACGCGGTGAAGGCCACACGGCAGGCCGAATCGATGCACGTCAAGGGCACCACGCAGCAGAAGGCCGGCGGACAGCTCACCGTCGACCTCACCGTGGACCAGCGCAAGAACTGCGAAGGCACCGTCAAGATGGCCGGGACGACGGCCGACGTGCGCCATCTCGACGGCACGCTCTACTTACGGGGCGACGAGAAGTACTGGCAGGCGACGCTGAAGGAGCAGCCCGGGGCCACGAAGATGGTGCCGAAGCTCAAGGACAAGTGGGTGAAGACCCCGGCCGACGACGCGATGACCCAGGGCCTGTGCGACAAGCAGGGCCTTGTCGCGTCGATGGACGAGGACAAGTCCGAGCGCCAGGGGATGAAGAAGAGCGGGACGACGAGCGTCGACGGCACGAAGGCGGTCCGGCTCACGAAGAAGACCTCCGGGGGCGAGACGCTGTCGCTCTACGTCGCCGCCGAGGGCAAGCCGTACATCCTGCGCACCACGTCGACCGGCGGCCAGAACCCGAACAGCGCCACCTTCAGCGACTACGGCAAGGCCGTGCGCCCGCAGGAGCCCTCGTCCGACGAGACCGTCGACCTGAAGCAGCTCGCCGGCGCGGCCCAACGCGCCTGACCCGGCCCCGTCGCCCCGGCAACATGGGGCCCCCACCGACCTCGCCGCACCGTCCACGCTAGCCTCGGCCACCGACAACGGCACGCGACGCAGGTGATGGGTGGCATGAACGAGTCAAGCAGGACGTACGACGTGGTGCTGTTCGGGGCGACGGGGTTCGTGGGGGTGCTCACCGCCGAGTACCTCGCGGCCAACGCGCCCGAGGGACTGCGGTGGGCGATCGCCGGGCGTGACACCACGAAGCTGGAGCGGCTGCGCGAACGGCTGACCGAGATCAACCCGGAGTGCGCGGTGCTCCCGCTGGTGCGCGTGGACGTCGCCGAGCGGGCGTCGGTGCGCGAACTGGCCGTCAACACACGGGTGGTGGCGACGACCGTGGGCCCGTACCTGGAGTACGGCGAGGGGCTCGTCGCCGCGTGCGCGAGCGCGGGCACCGACTACGTGGACCTCACGGGCGAGCCGGAGTTCGTGGACCTCATGTACGTCCGCCACGACGCCCTCGCGCGCGACACCGGCGCCCGCATCGTGCACGCCTGCGGGTTCGACTCCATCCCGCACGACCTGGGCGCGTACTACACGGTCAAGCAGCTGCCGGAGGGCGTGCCGCTGCGCGTCGACGGCTTCGTGCGGTCGAACGCGACGCTCTCCGGCGGCACGTTCGCGTCCGCCCTGAACCAGTTCTCACGGGCCCGGCAGATGCTCGCCGCGCAAGCGGACCGGCGCCGCCACGAGCCCCGCCCGATCGACCGCACGGCGTACGCGCCGACCGGCACCCCGCACTACGCCAAGGAGATCGGCGCGTGGGCCCTGCCGCTGCCGACGATCGACCCGCAGGTGGTGCAGCGCTCGGCGCGGGCCCTCAAGCGCTACGGCCCCGACTTCCGCTACCGGCACTACGCGGCCGTGAAGACGCTGCCGTTCGCGGTGGGCGGCGTGGTCGGCATGAGCACCCTGTTCGCTGCGGCCCAAGTGCCGCCGGTGCGGCGGTGGTTGAGCGGACGGCTTAAGCCGGGGGACGGTCCCGACGAGGCGCGCCGGGCCAAGAGCTGGTTCTCGGTGCGGTTCGTGGGCGAGGGCGGCGGGCGCCGCGTCTACACGGAGGTGTCCGGCGGCGACCCCGGTTACGCGGAGACCGCGAAGATGCTCGCCGAGTCCGCGATCTGCCTCGTACGCGACGAACTCCCGGACACCGCGGGGCAGGTGACCACCGCGGAGGCGATGGGCGACGCCCTCATCGAGCGGCTGACGAAGGCCGGGATCACGTTCCGGGTCGCGGCCGAACGCTGACCTCGGCCAGCGCGTCCCGGCACAGGCGGTCGGCCCGGCGGGTCGTCTCCGGGACGCGGTACTTCGGCGTGAGCGACAACGCGTGCGCGCACGCGTTGTCGAGCGAGACCCGGTGACCCACGGACACGTACACCGGTTTCACGCCGTCCTGGGTGCGCAGCGCGCGGCCGACCTCCTCGTCGCCGTCGAGCAGCGCCGCCGCGCTCCCCCGCTCCTCGCCCAACTCGCCGTGGGAGAAGACGAACGGGTTCTTCGCGACGCCCATGGTGGGCAGCCCGGTGAGCACCCCCAGGTGGCTCGCGAGCCCGAAGCGGCGCGGGTGCGCGAGCCCGTAGCCGTCGCAGACCACGAGCCCGGGGTCGACGGTCAGCGCCTCCAGCGCGCCCACGACCGCCGGGATCTCGCGGAACGCCAACAGCCCGGGAACGTAAGGGAAGGCGACCTCCCCGACGGCCGTCGCCTCCTCGACCACGTCGAGCGTCGCCCCGTCCAGGACGACGGCGGCCGCGGCGACGACGCCCCGCCCGTCGTCGTACGCGACGTCGATCCCGGTGACCGCCCCGGCGCCGGGCGGCGGCCCGACCTCGTCGCGTACGACGCGGTCGCGCAGCGCGTCCTGCATGCCGCGCGCCGCGCCCTCGTCCGCCGGCCAGCCGTCGGGAACCCCCGTGATCGTCGCCATGGCCCGAGCCTAGAACAGGCTCAACGGGCCTTCGGCACCACCGCTTCCCGCTTGAACGCCCACTCCATCCTCGGCTCCATCACGAACCGGAACGTCCGCTGCACCGGTGGTGTGCACAGCGCGGTGATCACGGTCGCCGCGATGAGTGTCACCACGATCTCGCCCCACGGGGTGTGCACCCAGTCGACCTCGTACCAGTCCCAGAAGCGGGAGCCCTTGGCGAGGAAGCCGTGCAGCAGATAGCCGTAGAGCGTCCCCGCACCGAGCGCCGTGAACCAGAGCATGCGCCCCGGCACCCACGCGAAGAAGCACGCGACGAGGATGGCCGAGCAGCCGAACATGGCCAGCGTCATGGCCACTCCGGTCCAGCCGGGAGCGCCCAACTCCTGGGCGCTGTCGCGGCGGTAGAACCAGGCCGCGTTCATCCGCGGCACCGCCCAGTACGCGAACAGGAGGGCCGCCGCGAAGACCGGCACCGCGAGGATCCGCGTCTCCTTGCGGCGCACCAGCTGGAAGTGCTCCGGCTTCAGGCACAGGCCGAGCACGAAGAACGGCAGGAACTGCAGGACGCGTTGCAGGTCCAGGTCGTCGCCGATGCTGGGCGAGACGGAGGCGAGCGCCGCGATGGCGAGCGCCACCGGCAGCGGCCACCGGATCACCTTCCACAGCGGCGTGGTCAGCCGCCAGACGAAGAGCGCGATCAGGAACCAGGTCAGGTACCAGGGGTCGAGCAGGCTGATCGGATAGCCCGGGTCGTCGCCCGCCGTCCGCTTGAAGAAGGTGTAGGCGACCTCGAAGACGACGTAGGGCACGGCGACGCCCGTGATCAGCCGCTTCAGCCGGCCGGGGCTCGCGTCGAAGGAGCGCGAGAAGTAGCCGGAGATCACGATGAACGCCGGCATGTGGAACGCGTAGACCGTGGTGTAGAGCGCGGCAGCCGCGCGACTGTCGTCGCGCAGCGGCTCCCATGCGTGTCCCATCGCGACGAGCACGATCGCCAGGTACTTGGCGTTGTCGTGGAACGCGTCCCGGCCCTTGGCCGCCCTCACCTCCGTACGGGCCGGGGCGGTCGTCAGGCTCACAGGTGGCGGGTGATCGCGGGCATCAGGTCCTGGAAGGTCAGGCCCGCCGCCGGCTCCCCGATCGCTCTCAGCTTCCAGCCGGCGCCCTCGCGCTGGACCTTGGCCATGATCTGCGCGGTGTGGCCGCCGCCGCCCGCGAGGGTGTAGCGGGCGAGCTCCTGACCGGTGGTCTCGTCGACGAGGCGGCAGTGCGCGCTGCCGACCTCGGCGAAGGTCTGCCCGGTGAACGAGTTCACGGTGAAGACGATCTGGTCCACCTCGCGCGGGACGCGCGGGAGTTCCACGGTGATGGACTCGTCGTCGGCCTGCCCGGTGCCGCCCACGAGGTTGTCGCCGCTGTGCCGCACCGAGCCGTCCTCGCTGACGAGGTGACGGAAGAAGACGACGTCGACGTGGCTCTGCCCGGCGAAGAGCACGGCCGAGGCGTCGAGGTCGATCTCACGGGTGCCGGTCAGCTTGGCGAGGAAGCCCTTTCGGGGCGCGGCCTGCCAGCCGAGTCCCATCCGTACGACGGTCAGGGCGTCGCCGGAGTCCTTGCTGAGGCTGATCTGCTGGCCCTTGGCCAGGTTCACGGACATGCTGCGGTGCTTTCTGGTCGGCCGGTCGGTCGGGTTCGTACGGGCGCCGCCCACCCGCTGGAGCGGGGCGGGCGGCGCCGGAACGGCGCGTGCCTCAGACGTTGACGCCGAAGTCCTGCGCGATGCCGGCGAGGCCCGAGGCGTAGCCCTGGCCCACGGCGCGGAACTTCCACTCCGCCCCGTGCCGGTACAGCTCGCCGAAGACCATCGCGGTCTCGGTGGAGGCGTCCTCGGAGAGGTCGTAACGGGCGATCTCGGCGCCGCCCGCCTGGTTCACGACGCGGATGAACGCGTTGCGGACCTGGCCGAAGCTCTGGCCGCGCGGCTCGGCGTCGTGGATCGACACGGGAAAGACCACCTTGTCGATCTCGGCGGGCACCCCGGCGAGATTCACCTTGATGCTCTCGTCGTCGCCCTCGCCCTCACCGGTGAGGTTGTCGCCGGTGTGCTCGACGGAGCCGTCCGGGCTGGTGAGGTTGTTGTAGAAGACGAAGTGCTTGTCCGAGAGCACCTTCCCGGACGCGTCGCACAGCAGGGCGCTCGCGTCGAGGTCGTAATCGGTGCCCGTCGTCGTGCGCACGTCCCAGCCCAGGCCGACCGTCACCGCGGTCAGGCCCGGCGCCTCCTTGCTGAGCGAGACATTGCCGCCCTTGCCCAGGGAAACTCCCACAGCTGCTACCTCCACATCATTTCCAACACTTGCG
The DNA here is from genome assembly GCF_054871485.1 of Streptomyces sp. UC4497. Classification (NCBI taxonomy): domain Bacteria; kingdom Bacillati; phylum Actinomycetota; class Actinomycetes; order Kitasatosporales; family Streptomycetaceae; genus Streptomyces; species Streptomyces sp. UC4497. Next base: position 87,436 of record NZ_JBTYHB010000026.1, read on the forward strand.
CAATACTTAAAGCGGCCTGCCCGAAAGCGTCCGCTCAGAGCGGTGCCGCGGTCTCGTCGCTCTCCTTCATGGCCTTCGTCTCGCTCTTGAGAATGCGCAAAGACTTGCCCAGGGAGCGTGCGGTGTCCGGCAGCTTCTTGGACCCGAAGAGCACGATGATCACGACGCCCAGGACCAACAGGTGCCAGGGCTCCAGTGCGTTGCGGAACATGGCGTCCACCTCTTGCCGTGGTCGGACCGCGGCCGGGGTGGACGTGCCACCCCCACAGCCGCGCTTGCTACATTGCGCAACTGTACAACCAATGGGTGGACCGACAGCAAGGGCATGGGTATGGGGCGACGGCGTAAGCGCGGCCGACTGCGGATCACACTCGTGACGGGCCTTGCGATGCTCGTCCTGATCACCGGCGGCGCCGGGTGGCTGTACCTGAAGCTCAACGGCAACATCGACACGTTCGGCTCGGACGGCCTGTCCAGGAACCGCCCCGCCGACACCTCCAAGGGCGAGAACGTGCTGGTGATCGGCACCGACGCGCGCACCGGCGGCAACAGCGATCTCGGCGGCGGCGACAGACACGACATCGGCCGCTCGGACACCGCGTTCCTGCTGCACGTCTACGCCGACCACCGGCACGCCGTCGGCGTCTCCGTCCCCCGCGACACCCTGGTCACGATCCCGCCGTGCAAGCTGCCCGACGGTACATGGAGCGACACCCGCACCGACGTGATGTTCAACGCGGCCTATACGACGGGCCAGACCGCCGAGGGCAACCCGGCCTGCACCCAGAACACCGTCGAGCAGCTCACGGGGCTGCGCGTGGACCACACCGTCGTCGTCGACTTCAAGGGCTTCTCGCAGCTCACCGACGTCGTCGGCGGGGTGAAGGTGTGCCTGCCGAACGACGTCTATCAGAACGACCTCAACCCGAACCGGCCCACGCAGGGCAAGCGCCTCTTCAAGAAGGGCGAGCAGACCGTCTCCGGGCAGCGGGCGCTCGACTACGTCCGCATCCGGCACGGCATCGGCGACGGCTCCGACATCGGCCGCATCCAGCGCCAGCAGTCCTTCGTCTCCAGCCTCATCAAGAAGATCAAGTCCGACGGCTTCACCCCGACCAAGCTGCTGCCGCTCGCCGACGCCGCCACGAAGTCGATGACCGTCGACCCCGGCCTCGGGTCCGCGGACAAGCTCCTCGCGTTCGCGATGTCCCTGAAGAACGTCGACCTGCACAACACCAAGTTCGTCACCATCCCCTGGAAGTACGAGGGTGATCGCGTCGCCGTCGTGCACCCGGACGCCGACGCGCTGTGGGCGGCGCTCAAGGAGGACCGCACGCTCGACGGCAAGGACGCGAGCGGGAAGAAGGGCCGCGCCAAGGCCGGGGCCTCCCCCGGCGCGAGCGCCACCGACTCCGGTAAGGGCGACTCCGGGGAGATCTCCGGCCAGGGCGACTCCAGGGAGATCTCAGGCGAGGGCGTCTCCGTCAGCGTCTACAACGGCACCGCCACCCCCGGCCTCGCCGCCGACGCCGCCGCGGCGCTCACCGGCCACGGCTTCACCGTGCCCGCGACGGGCAACGCCGCCGACCGGGCCCGGTCCACCACGACCATCACCTACGGCCCCGGCGAGAAGGCCCACGCCTCCGCCGTCGCCCGGCTCTTCCCCGACGCCGAACTGACCGCGGGCACGGCGCCCGGCATCGGCGTGGTCCTCGGCGCGGACTACCGGCCGGGCAGCGCGGCCTCGCCGACGCCGACCCCGACGACGGTGCCGTCCGGCGTGGCCGACACCGCGCGCTCGGCCGACCAGGACATCTGCTCGCACCTGTCGTACGGGTGACGGGCCGGGCTGTGGCCTACGGGTGACGGGTCCGACTGAGGCCTACGGGTGACGGGTCCTCCCGCCCGGGGCGGCCTTTACCGGAGGTCCGCCCAACTCCCCCGCCGCCGCAGCAGGACCAGCGCGAGCGCGTACGCCACGAGGATCGCCGCGAGCAGCGGATAGTAGAGCGGCGGCAGGCCCGAGACGCCGAGCCAGGGGCCGAGCGGGGTCAGCGGCAGCAGGATGCCGACGGCCGCGAGACCCGTCGCCGCCCAGCGCACGGGGCCCGGGGTGCGGCCCTCGGCGGTGCGGCGGCCGGTGCGCAGCAACAGCATCACGAGGGCCTGGGTCAGCAGGTTCTCGGTGAACCAGCCCGCGTGGAAGCCCTGTTGGTCGCCCGGCCCGAGGGAGCCGGGCAGGCACAGGGCGAGCGCGCCGAAGGTCGCGAGGTCGGCGAGCGCGCCCAGCGCCCCGAATCCGGTGATGAAGCGCAGGAAGGGCCGGGGCCGCAGCACGGTGGGGCGGCGCAGCGCGGCGGTCCTGGGCCGGTCGAAGGCTAGCGCGAGCTGGGCCGCGTCGAAGCACAGGTTCTGGACGAGGACCTGCGGCGGAAGCATCGGCAGGAACGGCAGCAGCAGCCCCGCCGCGAGCATCGCGATCACGTTGCCCAGGTTGGAGGAGAGCGTGATCCGCAGGTACGAGGCGATGTTGGCGCTGGAGTGCCGGCCGGCCACGACGGCGTGTTCGAGCGCGGTGAGGTCCTTGTCGGCGAGCACCACGTGCGCGCTCTCGCGGGCCACGTCGACGCCTCCGGCGGGGCAGACGCCGACGTCGGCGGCGCGCAGGGCGGGCAGGTCGTTGACGCCGTCGCCGAGGAATCCGGCGGTGTGGCCGCGGCCGCGCAGGGCGGCGATGACGCGGGCCTTGTGGTCGGGGGTGCAGCGGGCGAACACGGTGGTGCGGGCGGCCAGTTCACCGAGCCGCTCGTCGTCGAGGTGCTCGATGTCGGCTCCGACGACGACCTCGCCGGGCTCGATGCCCACGTCGCGGCAGACGCGGGTGGCGGTGGCCGGGTGGTCGCCGGTGAGCACCTTGACGGTGACGCCGCGCTCGCCGAGGGCGTGGACGGCGTCGTGCGCGGTCTCGGCCGGGGCGTCGTGGAAGGCGACGAAGCCCTGGAAGGTCAGGCCGCGTTCGTCGGCCGGGGTGTAGCCGCGGGTGCGGGCGGTGCGGTGTGCGGTGGCCACGGCCAGCAGGCGCACGCCGTCGGCCGCGAGTTCCCCGGCGCGCTTGCGCAGCGCGGCCCGTTCGTCCTCCTCGACGGCGCAGCGCTCCAGCACCTCCGCCACGGCGCCCTTCACCGCGAGGACGTGCACGCCCAGGGTGCCGGGTTCCTTGACGACGGCGGTGGCCAGGCGGCGTACCGGGTCGAAGGGCAGCGCGTCGACCCCGTCGTACGCGTCCCAGTCCTCGGGCCCGGTGGCCGCGAGCAGCGCCTCGTCGAGCGGGTCGGGGTCGGTGAGTTCGGCGGTCTGCAGCGTCCACCAGGCCGAGGCGCCCGCCCAGTGCAGGGCCTCCGGGTCGGTGCGCTCCGGGTCGACGGCGGGCTGGTCGCGGGTGAGGGTGCCGGTCTTGTCGACGCACAGCACGTCGACGGCGCCGAGGTCGTGCAGGGCGGGCAGGCGGCGGACGATGACGCCGTGCGAGCGGGCGAGGAGGGAGGCGCCGCGGGCCAGGCAGATGGTGACGATGACCGGCAGCATCTCCGGGGTGAGGCCGACCGCGACGGCCACCGCGAACGGCAGGGTCTCAAGTCCCCGGCCGCGTACCGCCGCGTTCGCCATCAGGACCAGCGGCGGGGTCAGCAGCATGAAGCGGATCAGCACCCAGGAGATGCCGTGCACGCTGCGATCGAAGGCGCTCGCGGGACGGTCGCGGCGCGCGCCCTGCACGGCGGCGAACCGGGTGTCGGCGCCGGTGGCGACGACGACCGCGGTGCCGCTGCCGGAGGCGACGCTGCTGCCCTGGAACACCAGGTGCCCCTCGCCGTCCCCGTCCGGAAGGTCGGCCGGCTCCTTCGGCACGGGCGCGGACTCGCCGGTCAGGGCGGCCTGGTGCACGGTGAGGCCGCGCGCCTTCAACAGGCGTACGTCGGCGGGCACGAGCGCGCCGGGGGCGAGGCGCACCACGTCGCCGGGCACGATGTCGTCGACCGGTATTTCGCGCACCCGTGGCTCGTCGCCGGGGCCCTCCCTGCGCTGCACGCTCGCGGTGCCCGCGACGAGTTCGCGCAGTCCGGCGCCGGCCCGGTCGGCCCGGTACTCGCCGTGGGTGCGCAGCACGCTGCTGACGATCACCAGGGCGAGGATGACGCAGGCCGTGCCCCAGGAGGCGACGAGCGCGGAGACGAGTCCGAGGCAGAACAGCACGGTGGTGAAGGGGTCGCGCAGGCTGCGCCACATCCGCAGCGGCCACGAGGGCTGCCGGGCGGTGGGCAGCGTGTTGCCGCCGTACCGGGCCAGGCGCTGTTCGGCCTCGGCCGTGGTCAGCCCGCGCGGGCTGGTGTCCAGGGCGCGCAGCGTCTGCAGCGCGGTCGGTCCTTCGGGGGCGGTACGCGGCTGCGGCAGCGATCCGAGGGCGTCGGTCCGCTCGGCCGGTTCGGGAACGGCCACGGGCCGGCCTTCAGGCCCCCGCGCCACGCAGGCGGCGCACCGGCGCCTTCGCCTGCTCGGCGCGCTCGGCGAGCTGGCCGATCATGAGGTGGACCACGCTCACGACCTCGGGATCGTCGACGTAGTACACCTGCCGCCGGCCCTCGCGCCGGGACCGTACGAGGCCGGCGAGCTTCAGCTTGGTCAGGTGCTGGCTGACGGCGGGCAGCGCGCCGCCCACCCGCTCGGCGAGCCCGCTCACGTCGCTCTCGCCCTGCGCCAGGGCCCACACCATGTGCAGCCGCACCGGCGACGCGAGCAGGGCGAACGCCTCGGCCGCCTCGGCGAGCACGTCAGCCGACGGATCCTCGAACCGCCCGGCCTCTGCCACCACTGCCCACTCCCGTCCCGCTCCCGGTATCCGTACGGGGGCAAGTCTAGGCGGGGTTCAGATGGCTCCGAGGTCGACCGTCAGCTCGAAGGGCGCGGTGGCCTTGACCGTGCCGGTGAACACGTCGCCGTCCCGGTAGGCCTTGCTCGCGGGATCCAGCACATAGGTGTAGACGATCGGGAGGCCGGTGACGGCCTGTTCGATGCGCCAGTAGAACGGGATCCCGGCCTTGGCGTACTGGTCGACCTTGACGATCCTGTCGGTGGTCTCCGAGCCGGGCGAGACGACTTCGACGACGAGGAGTACGTGTTCGGGTCGGGTGGGGGTGACATCGATGGTGTCGGCCCGGTACACGGTGACGTCGGGTCGCCGGTTGGTGAGGGGGACGTCCTGGAGGCGCACGTCGAAGTCGGTGTCGGCGTTCCAGTCCGCGCCCGCGGCGGCGTCCAGGGCGTTGGCCAGGATGCGGGCCAGCCGGTTGTGGCGCTTGGACGCGCTGGGGCTGGCGGAGAGCGTGCCGTCCACGATCTCGATGCCGACGCACTGCTCGTCGGTCCAGGAGTCGTACTGCTCCGCGCTGATCGGCGTGTGCGGCAAGTCCGGAGCTTCGCGTCCCACGCGGCCAGCCTACTGTTCCGCGCCCTCCCACGTCTCCGGTCGCCACAGCCCCGCGCGGTTCAGGGACTGGGGGCAGTGGAGGTAGATCTCGTCGATGTGGAGGAGGAGGGCGAGGGTCGGCGGGACGCCCTTGAGCGCCATGTCCGGGAAGAAGGGGGCGTCGGTGAGGATGCGGGCGCGGCCGTTGATGCGCAGGACGTCCTTGGCGCCGGGTATCAGGAACAGCAGGCCCGCGTGCGGGTTCTGCAGGATGTTGTGGAAGCTGTCGCCCCTGCGATTGCCGGGCCGGTCCGGCAGGGCGATCGTGCGGTCGTCGACGACGTGCGCGAAGCCGGGGCCGTCGCCGCGCGGTGACGTGTCGCAGTTGCCGTCCGCGTCGGACGTGGAGACCAGACAGAACGGCGAGCGCGCCAGCAGCCCCCGGTCCTTCTCGGTGAGTTCCCCGTGCACCTTCTCGATCACGATGGGCCACGGCTCACCGAGGATCTCGCGCAGCTGCTCCGGGGAGCGCAACTCCTCGTAGGTGTCCGTGACATGCGGGACGTGCGACAAGCCGACTCCTGGGTCCGGGGGTGGTTGATTCCCGCACCTTATACGACGTTAAGTAAGGGTCGCCTTACAAGCCCCACGTCACAAGCCCCGGTCACACCCGGCTCCCCGCCGCCGTGTCCGACGACAGCCGCTGCGCCACGTAGACGGGGATCACGGACAGCAGCACGAGGACGACGGCCACCACGTTGACCACGGGGGCCTGCTGGGGTCTGGACATGTTGGAGAAGATCCAGATGGGGAGGGTCTGGACGCCCGCGCCCGCCGTGAACGTCGTCACCACGATCTCGTCGAAGGACAGCGCGAACGCGAGCAGTCCGCCCGCCGCGAGCGCCGAGCGCATCAGCGGGAACGTGATGTCGCGGAACGTGCGGAAGGTGTTCGCTCCGAGGTCCATCGCCGCCTCCTCGTACGAGCCGGCCAGGCGGCGCAGTCGGGCCGCCACGTTGTTGAAGACGACCACGACGCAGAACGTGGCGTGGCCGACGATCACCGTGAACAGGCCGAGGCCGATGCCGATCGGTTCGAGGACCGTGCGGAAGGCCGTGTTGAGGGCGACGCCGGTGACGATGCCGGGCAGCGCGATGGGGAGGACCACCGCGAAGGAGATCGCCTCGCGGCCGAAGAAGCGGTAGCGGGCCACCGCGAACGCGACGAGCGTGCCGAGGACGAGGGCGATCGCGGTGGCGCCGATGCCGGCCTTCAGCGAGGTCCACAGCGCGTCCCGCGCGCCCGCGCTGTGCCAGGCGGCGCGCCACCAGTCGAAGGTGAGGCCCGGCGGGGGCCAGCCCGAACTCCGGTCGGGGTTGAGCGAGTTGATGACGACCAGGAGCAGCGGGACGTAGATCACGGCGAAGCCGAGGACGGCGCCGGCGCGGAGCGCGATGCGTGCGGGGCGGGAAAGATGCATGCCTGGCCCCCCTTCAGAGGCTGCTGAGCGCGCCCGTGCGGCGCACCGCCAGCAGGTACAGGACGATGACCACGACCGGCACGGTGCCGAGCGCGGCCGCCAGCGGCAGGTCGAGCGTGATGTTCGCGTAGACGAGGTTGCCGATCAACTGCGTCTTCCCGCCCACGATTTGGACGGCGATGTAGTCGCCGAGACTGAGCGAGAACGTGAAGACGGAGCCCGCCGCGACCGACGGCAGGACGAGCGGGAACAGCACCGTGCGGAAAGTGCGCCAGGCGCGGGCGCCGAGGTCGGCGGAGGCGTCGAGCATGCTGTCGGGGACGCGTTCGAGGCCTGCGTGGATCGGCAGGATCATGTACGGCAGCCAGAGGTAGGTCAGGACGAGCACCGTCGCGACGATTCCGTAGCCGGGGGCAGTGAGACCGAAGGGCTTCAACAGCCAGTCGAGCAGGCCGTCTTGGGCGAGCATGACGCGCCACGCGTACGCCTTGACCAGATAGCTCGCCCACAGGGGCATGAGGATCGCGACCACCAGCAGCGGGCGCCGTCGCGGCTTCGCGACGCGCGCCGTGTAGAAGGCGATCGGGAACGCGATCACGATGCACAGCGCCGTCACGCCGAGCGCAACTCCCACGCTGCGCACGGCCACTTGGCGGTACACGGCGGTCGTGAACAGCGCCTTGAAGTTGTCCAGCGTCCACGTCCGCACGATGTCCGACGTGAACGGGTCCGTGGTCCACAGGGCGGAGAGGAACAGGACCGCGAGCGAGCCGAGGTAGGCCACGACCAGCCAGGTCAGGGGCGCGGCGAGCAGCAGGGACAGGCGGAGCCGGGGGTTGCGGTGCAGCGCCCCGGCGGCCCGCTTCGAGGTCAGTGGCACGTCACCCCTTGATCTCCGTCCACGCCTGGACCCACTTCGCGTACGGCACGCACTTGGTGTCGGTGCGGCCGTCGAGGCACTGCGGGATGGGCGTGGTCCAGAAGTGGACCTGCTTCCAGTACGCGGCGTCGTCGGCGTGATAGGTCGCGCAGTGCTTCGGGTCGGTGGTCTCCTCGCAGGCCTTCGCGTTGGCGGGGGCCTCGCCGAAGTACTCGGCGACCTGCGCGTTCACCTTCGGCGAGACGATCCAGTCGAGCCATTTGTAGGCGCAGTTGGGGTGCTCGGCCTTGGCGGACACCATCCAGGTGTCGGACCAGCCGGTGGAACCCTCCTTCGGGAGGACCGCCTTCACGGGGGCCTTCTCGCCCTGCGCGGTGTTCAGGATGACCTGCCAGCTGGTGCCGACGACGGAGTCGCCGCTCTTGAACGCGGAGACCTCCTTGAGGTAGTCGCTCCAGTACTCGCCGACGTTGGCGTTCTGCTTCTTCAGCAGGGCCACCGCCGCGTCGAACTGCTTCTGGTCGAGCGCGTACGGGTCCTTGATGCCGAGGTCGGGCTCCGTCTTCATCAGGTACAGCGCGGCGTCGGCAATGTAGATCGGCGAGTCGTACGCGGTGACGCGGCCCTTGTGCTGCCCGGCGTCGTCGAAGACGGCCTTCCAGGAGTCCGGCGCGGGCTTCACCTTGTCCGTGCGGTACATGAGGAGGTTGGCGCCGCGGCCGTGCGGAATGCCGTACGCGACCTTCTTGACCGAGTTCCAGGGCTGCATCTTCAACCCCGGGAAAACGTCTTGGTAGTTGGGCACGAGCTTGGTGTTGACCGGGGCGGCGTCACCGGACGCGATCAGGCGCAGCGAGGCGTCGCCGGAGGCGGAGACGGCGTCGTACTGGCCCGTCTTCATCAGGTTGACCATCTCGTCGGAGGTTCCGGCGACCTTCGTGGAGACCTGGCAGCCGGTCTGTTCCTCGAAGGGGTGGACCCAGTCGACCTCGGGGTCGTTGGAGCCGTCCTCGGCGTAGCCGGCCCAGGCGATCAGGTTGACCTTGCCCTCGGTCTTGCCGAGGGACTTCGGGGCGGACATCTTCGGCGGGGTGAAGCCCTGCCCGCCGGGCGCGTTCTTGTCACCGCCGCCGTCGTCGGAGGAGCCACAGGCGGTGGCGAGCAGCAGCCCGCCGAGCGCGGTGGCGGCCATCAGGGTCCGGGTTGCGCGCACGTGAACACTCCCAGGTCGTCGGGGTGACTCAACTTGGCTGGTGCAGAGGGACGTTGTGCCGTCGGTGCCAGCGCAGCAGGACGCGGGCGCCGGGCGGCGCGGGGGCGTCCGCCGTGTCGGCTGCGTCGGCTGCGTCGGCTCCGGTTCCGGTGTTCTGGCGTACGACGACGAAGCGCACGCCCGCGTCGGTGTCGACGACGACGCGGGTGCTGTCCCCCAGGTACACGGCGTCGGCCACGGTGCCGCGCACCTCGCTGTGGTCGGCGCGACCGTGCTCCGCCCCGGCGTCGAGGACCCGGATCTTCTCGGGTCTGACGCCGAACGTCCCGGGGTGCCCCACGAGCAGTTCGGCGGCGGATCCGGTGAGCGTGTTGGAGGTGCCGACGAAGGACGCGACGAAGGCGGAGGCCGGGCGCTCGTACAACTCCCTTGGTGTGCCGACCTGTTCGACGCGTCCCGCGTTCATGACGGCGACGCGGTCGCTGAGGGCGAGGGCCTCGGCCTGGTCGTGCGTGACGAGGACGAAGGTGATGCCGACCTCACGCTGGAGCTCCTTCAGCTCGATCTGCATCTGTTCGCGCAGCTTGAGGTCGAGGGCGCCGAGGGGCTCGTCGAGCAGCAGGACGCGGGGGCGCACCACCAACGCCCGTGCCAGGGCGACGCGTTGGCGCTGGCCGCCGGAGAGCTGTCCAGGCCTCCGCCCGCCGAAGTCCTCCAGTCGCACGGACGCGAGGGCGGCGCGGACCCGCTCGGCCTGCTCCCGGCGGGGGACGCCGCGCACCTTCAGGCCGTAGGCGACGTTCTGCCCGACGTTCATGTGCGGGAACAGGGCGTAGTCCTGGAAGACGGTGGTGACGTCCCGCTCGAAGGGGGCGCGCCGGGTCACGTCCTCGCCCGCGAGGTGGACCGCCCCGCCGGAGGGGGTCTCGAAACCGGCCACGAGCCGCAGCACGGTCGTCTTGCCGGACCCGGAGGGCCCGAGCAGCGAGAAGAACTCGCCCTCGGCGACGTCGAGTTCGATGCCGTCGACGGCCCGCACCTCGCCGAACGACTTGCGCAGCTCCCGCAGCCCGATGGCTGCGCTCTCCTTGGCGGTGGCCATAGTCGTAGATCATGCACACTTCAATGACGGCCACAAGGGTGCGGGTAACCTGCCGATCATGTTTGTACTGGAATTGACGTACACGGCCCCCATCGAGCGCATCGATGCCCTTCTTCCGGCACATGTCACCTGGCTCGACGAGCAGTACGCCGCGGGGGTCTTCCTCGCGTCCGGACGAAAGGAGCCGCGCGACGGCGGGGTCATCCTGGCCGCCGGCGAGGACCGCGCGGCGATCGAGGAGCTGACGGCGACCGACCCGTTCGCGGCCGACGGCGTGTGCGCGTACCGCATCACCGAGTTCCGGGCGACGAAGACGGCACCCGAGCTGGAACGGTTCCGGCAGCCGCTGAACTGAGTGCCGCGCCTCCCCCGCCCCGGAAGGTGCTGACGGTCACACCCGCACCACGGTTGAATCCGGTGACAGAGGTCACTCGAATTTCGACCGGCTTCAGGCGCACGGATTCCCTCATTCCGCCGTCTATTCATATGAGGCCGTGCAGTGGTCCCACCGTCCAGCCGTCACAAGGGAGCAGGCGTTGTCCGTCATCGAGCAAGCCGTCGAGGCCCGTCTCGTCGCCGCCGCGCCGCGCATGGCGCACATTCCGGCGACTCTGCGTTACGACGTGCGCGATCCGTTCGCCGTGCGCATGTCCTTCCCGGCCCCGGCCACTCTCGAAGGCGTCGCCGTGAGCTGGACCTTCGCCCGTGAGCTGCTCGCCCATGGGGTGAGCTCTCCGGCGGGTGCGGGCGACGTGCGGGTGAAGCCGTACGGGTACGACCGCACGGTCCTGGAGTTCCACGCGACGGAGGGGACGGCGATCGTGCACATCCGCACCGGCGAGCTGCGCCACTTCCTGGCGGAGACGACGGAGCTGGTGCCGGTCGGCGAGGAGGCGTCGCACGTGGACGTGGACGCCGACCTGGAGGAGCTGCTGCGGGACGCCTGCTGAATTAATTCCTTTGACGGCCCCTACAGGGGGCTCTACCTTGGTTGACGGTTCTGTTGCCGTCGATAGGAGAAGGACGTTGCTCCACTGAGGTCCTGAGACACCGCGCAAGTGACGCCGTCGCGTCATGTCGTCGTGTGTGTGTGCGACCTCGGTACCCCGAGCCGTCCTCCCCGCCGGAACAGGCCCTTTTTTGTGGCCCTCGCCCCCGCGGTGTCTCGAACGCGTTGCATCCCACCCGTTCACACCGAGCAACCGCGAGGCCACCTCATGTCACATCCCCAGAACCACTCGGGCTCCGCTCCCGCCTCCGTCGCCTGCACCGCCCTCGACTTCGCCTGGCCCGACGGCACCGGCGTCTTCGACGACCTCCAGGTCTCCTTCGGCCCCGGCCGCACCGGGCTCATCGGACTCAACGGGTCGGGGAAATCAACCCTGTTGAAGCTGATCGCCGGTGAGCTGACCCCGGCCGAGGGCACCGTGCGGGTGTCCGGCGAGGTCGGTTACCTGCCGCAGAACGTCACCCTCGACACGGCGCTCCGCGTCGACCAGGCGCTCGGCATCGCCGGCACTCGCGCCGCCCTGCACGCCATCGAGGCCGGCGACGTGCGCGAGGAGCACTTCACCGCGGTCGGCGACGACTGGGACGTCGAGGAGCGGGCGGCGGCCATGCTCGGCGAGCTCGGTCTCGGCCACATCGACCTGGACCGCACGATCGGCGAGGTCTCCGGCGGCGAGTCCGTGCTGCTGCGGCTCGCCGCGCTGCTCCTGCGCCGACCGGACGTACTGCTGCTCGACGAGCCCACCAACAACCTCGACCTGCGCGCCAGGCAGCGCCTTTACGCCACCGTGGAGGCCTGGTCCGGGGTCATGATCGTGGTCAGCCACGACCGTGAACTCCTCGGCCGCGTCGACCAGATCGCCGATCTGCGCGACGGCGAGGTCACCTGGTACGGCGGGAACTTCTCCGCGTACGAGGAGGTGCTCGCCGCCGAGCAGGAGGCGGCGGAGCGGATGGTGCGGGTCGCCGAGTCCGACCTTAAGAAGCAGAAGCACGAACTGACCGAGGCCCACGTCAAGTTGGCCAGGCGCAAGCGGTACGGACAAAAGATGTACGACATCAAACGCGAACCGAGGGCGGTGATGAAGCTGCGCAAACGGTCGGCCCAGGTCTCCGCGGGCAAGCACCGCATCCTGCACGAGGAGAAGCTCGCCGAGGCGAAGGAGCGGCTCGACGAGGCCGTGGAGGCGGTGCGCGACGACGACGAGATCCGCGTCGACCTGCCGTACACGGCCGTGCCGCCGGGCCGCTCCGTACTCACCCTGCGCGAGCTCCAACTCCCTTACGGGGCAAGGGTGGAAGGCGAGTGGGAGCTGCGCGGTCCCGAACGCATCGCGCTCGTCGGGCGCAACGGCGCGGGCAAGACGACGCTCCTGCGCACCATCGCGGGCGAGCTCGAACCGGTCGCGGGCGAGACCCTCGCGCACGTGCCCCTGCGGTTCCTGCCGCAGCGACTCGACGTGCTCGACGAGGAGCTGAGCGTCGCCGAGAACGTGGCACGGTTCGCGCCGGACGCCACGAACAACCGGGTGCGGGCGCGGCTCGCCCGCTTCCTGTTCAAGGGGGCCAAGGCCGACCAGCCGGCGGCGACCCTGTCGGGCGGCGAACGCTTCCGTGCGGCGCTCGCCGCGCTGATGCTCGCCGAGCCCGCGCCGCAGCTGCTGATGCTGGACGAGCCGACGAACAACCTGGACATCGGATCCGTGCGCCAGCTGACCTCGGCCCTGGAGTCGTACGAGGGCGCGCTCGTCGTGGCCAGCCACGACCTGCCGTTCCTGGAGTCGATCGGCGTGACGCGGTGGCTGCTGATGGACGGGACGCTGCGGGACACGACGCTGGAGGAGGTGCGGGCCGTGTAACGCAGAACCGCGGGATATCCGACAAAAGGTGTCGGGTATCCCGCCTAGCGTCGCCTCTATGAACTACCTGCGCATCGTCGGCGCCCGCGAGAACAACCTCCAGGACGTCACCCTGGACATCCCCAAGGAGCGGCTCACCGTCTTCACCGGGGTGTCCGGCTCGGGCAAGTCGTCCGTCGTCTTCGACACCATCGCCGTGGAGTCGCAGCGGCAGCTGAACGAGACGTACACCTGGTTCGTCCGCAACCGGCTGCCCAAGTACGAGAAGCCGCACGCGGACGCGCTGGAGGAGCTGACGCCCGCGATCGTCGTCGACCAGAAGCCGATCGGCGGGCACTCGCGGTCCACGGTCGGCACGATGACCGACGTGTACTCGGTGATCCGCGTGCTGTTCTCGCGGCACGGGACACCGAGCGCGGGCGGCGCGACCGCGTACTCGTTCAACGACCCGAGCGGGATGTGCCCGGAGTGCGACGGGCTCGGGCGCACCGTGCGACCCGACTACGCGCGCATCCTCGACCCGTCGAAGTCCCTCGCGGGCGGCGCCGTGCTGTTCCCGCCGTTTGCCGTCGGGACCTGGCAGGGGCAGACGTACACGAACACCACCGACCTCGACACCAGCAAGCCCGTACGCGAATTCACCGCCGCCGAGCGGGAGTTCCTGATGCGCGGGCACGGGCGGACCGTGAACGTCGCCAATACCGGCGGGCGCCGCGACATCGACTTCGAGGGGCTCGCCGACCGCTTCGAGCGGCTTTATCTCAACCGGGACCTGTCGACGCTGAGCCAGCGCACCCGCGACCTGGTCGGCCGGTTTCTGACCGAGGGCACCTGCCCGGTCTGCGACGGGGCGCGCCTGAACGCGGCCGCGCTCGCCACCCGCGTCGAGGGCCTGAGCATCGCCGAGTGCACGCGCATGGAGGTCGGCGAGCTGATCCCGGTGCTGCGCCGCATCAAGGGCGCGGTGGCCGGGCCGATCGCCGCGGCCGCCGTCACCGCCCTTGAGCGCATCGAGGCGATCGGCCTCGGCTATCTCAGCCTGGACCGGGAGACGTCGACGCTGTCCGGCGGCGAGGGCCAGCGCCTCAAGACCGTGCGGCACCTGGGCTCCAGCCTGACCGGGATGACGTACATCTTCGACGAGCCGAGCGTGGGCCTGCATCCGCGCGACGTGGGACGCCTGAACGATCTGCTGCTGCGGCTGCGCGACAAGGGGAACACCGTGCTCATCGTCGAGCACGACCCCGATGTCATCGCCGTCGCCGATCACGTCGTCGACATGGGCCCGGCGGGCGGCGCCGACGGCGGGCGCGTGGTCTTTGAGGGCACGCCGGGCGCGCTGCGGCGCGCGGACACGCTCACGGGCCGGTGCCTGCGCCGCACGGGCGGGGTGAAGGAGGACCCGCGCGCGGCGAGCGGCCACGTGACCGTCGAGGGCGCCCGGGTCCACAACCTCAAGGACGTCACCGTGCGGGTGCCGACCGGGGTGCTCACCGCCGTCACCGGGGTCGCCGGGTCCGGAAAGAGCTCCCTGGTGTCGGGGGCGTTCTGCACCGCGCACCCCGAGGCCGTGGTCGTCGACCAGTCGTCGATCGGGATCTCCGGGCGCTCCACCCCGGCGACGTATCTCGGGATCATGGACACCGTACGGAAGGTGTTCGCGCGCGAGACGGGCACGGAGCCGGGCCTGTTCAGCTTCAACTCGGGCGGCGCCTGCGAGCACTGCGAGGGGCGCGGCGTGATCCACAGCGATCTGGCGTTCATGGACCCGGTGACCACGGTGTGCGAGGCGTGCGGTGGGCGCCGCTTCAAGGACGAGGTGCTCGGCCTCACCGTGCGCGGCCGCAGTGTCGCGGACGTGCTCGACATGACGGCCGCGCAGGCCCTCGACTACTTCGCCGACCTCGACGAGAAGGGCGTACGCCGCCGCCTGCAAGCCCTGCACGACGTCGGCCTCACGTATCTCACGCTGGGCCAGCCGCTCAGCACCCTCTCCGGCGGCGAGCGCCAGCGCATCAAGCTGGCGACGCAGCTGCACCGCACCGCGGCGACGTACGTCCTGGACGAGCCGACCACCGGGCTGCACATGGCGGACGTCGACGGGCTCGTGGCGCTGCTCGACCGGCTCGTCGACACGGGGAACACCGTGGTCGTCGTCGAGCACAACCTCGATGTGATCCGGCGGGCCGACTGGATCATCGATCTGGGCCCGGAAGGCGGCCGGCACGGCGGGGAGCTGCTTTTCGAGGGCACGCCGGTCCAACTGCTCGACGCGGAGGGCTCGTTCACGGCGGAGCACCTGCGGCGGGCCGTCGCGGGCGCGGACAGGCCCGGTGAGGGGGAAGTGACGGCCGCGTGACAGGGGATTCCGCGACACGTGTCGCCCTGTGCATGATGTGGGCACCGTCACCCCGTCCGCAGTCATGGAGCCATGGAGTCCGCCGTGCCCAGCAAGAAGGCCCTCGTCCGCCGCCCCGGACCGCGCATCGCGGACGGGCTCGTCACCCACATCGAGCGGACCCCTGTCGACGCCGCGAAGGCGCAGGAGCAGTGGAAGGGGTACGTGGACGCGCTTGAGGCGCACGGCTGGGAGACGTTCCTGGTGGAGCCGGTCGACCTGTGCCCGGACGCGGTGTTCGTCGAGGACGCGGTCGTGGTCTTCCGGAACGTCGCACTGATCACCCGGTCCGGCGCCGAGTCGCGGCGCCCGGAGACACCGGGGGTCGAGGAGGCCGTGGCGCGGCTCGGCTGCTCCGTGAACTGGGTGTGGGAGCCGGGCACCCTGGACGGCGGCGACGTACTGAAGGTCGGTGACACGATCTACGTAGGGCGCGGCGGGCGCACCAACGCGGCGGGCGTGCAGCAGTTGCGCGCCGTCTTCGAGCCGCTCGGCGCGCGCGTGGTCGCCGTTCCCCTCTCCAAGGTGCTGCATCTGAAGACGGCGGTGACCGCGCTGCCGGACGGCACCGTCATCGGGCATCCGCCGCTGGTCGAGCACGCCTCGCTGTTCCCGCGCTTCCTGCCGGTGCCCGAGGAGTCCGGGGCGCATGTGGTGCTGCTCGGCGAGGACCGGCTGCTCATGGCGGAGAGCGCGCCGAAGTCGGCGGAGCGGCTCGCCGACCTCGGGTACGAGCCGGTTCTGGTGGACATTTCCGAGTTCGAGAAGCTGGAGGGCTGTGTGACCTGCCTCTCAGTTCGCCTTCGGGAGCTCCACACGTAACCGCCGTCTTTATGGGGCGCTTAACCTACGGCAACGTAACCTACGACACCGTAGGTACAACCGCTCGCATTATCTCCGTCCCCCAGGAGCCTGTCGTGACCGTCATCTCCCCCCGCCTCGGCTCGTCGACCACATGGACCGACGCCCGCCTGCTCCACGCGCTGGAAGAAGTGGTCGAGCAGGAGCTCAACCGACACCTCAAGGTCGCCAAGGACTGGATGCCGCACGACTACGTGCCGTGGTCCGACGCCCGCAACTTCCCCGGGTTCTTCGAGGACGGCGAGGCCTGGTCCAAGGACCAGTCCAAGGTCACCGAGGTCGGCCGCGTCGCCCTCATCGTCAATCTGCTCACCGAGGACAACCTCCCCAGCTACCACCACGAGATCGCCTCGCTGTTCGGCCGCGACGGCGCGTGGGGCACGTGGGTGCACCGCTGGACGGCCGAGGAGGGCCGGCACGGCATCGTGATGCGCGACTACCTGCTCGCCTCGCGCGCCGTCGACCCGGACCAGCTGGAGTCCTTCCGGATGTCGCACATGAGCGAGGGCTTCGAGTCGGACAACCGGCACTCGATGCTGCACTCGGTCGCCTACGTGTCCTTCCAGGAGCTGGCCACCCGCATCTCGCACCGCAACACCGGCCACCAGTCCGGCGACCCGGTCTGCGACCGCATGCTCTCCCGGATCGCCACGGACGAGAACCTGCACATGGTCTTCTACCGCAACCTCCTCAAGGCCGCGTTCGAGATCGCCCCCGACCTCACGATGCAGGCCGTGCGCGACGTCGTCGTGAACTTCCGGATGCCGGGCCACGGCATCCCCGGCTTCGAGCGCGCGGCGGCGCAGATGGCGATCGGCGAGGTCTACAACCTGCGCATCCACCACGACGACGTGATCCAGCCCGTGCTGCGCTTCCTCAAGGTCATGGAGATCGACGGCCTCGGCCCCGAGGGCATCAAGGCCCAGGAGGAACTGGGCCTGTTCATGAACGGCCTGGACACCGAGGCCTCCAAGTTCGACGAGAAACTGGCGGCCCGCAAGGCGCGCATGGCGGTGCGGGCGGCCGGCGCCTGACCGCGCCCCGCTCGGGTGCCCCGGTCCGGGGCGCCCGTATCGCACCCGGAAGCGTCAGCCGCGCCTCAGCCGCTGCCGTTCCTTCTCCGAGAGGCCGCCCCACACCCCGAAGCGCTCGTCGTGGGTGAGGGCGTACTCGAGGCAGCTCTGCCGGATCGGGCACAGGCCGCAGATCGTCTTGGCCTCGCGGACGGAGCTGCCCGGCTCGGGGAAGAAGAATTCGGCACCGGTCTGGGCGCACAGCGCCTGGTCCTGCCAGGTGGGGCCGGCAGGCGTAAGGGTCGTGTTCGCGTACATGGCGGTCAGTCTGCCGCCCGTCGAAAAACGTTTGATCAACGCTCGTTCAACGGGCGACGATCGGGCACCGCGGGCGCTTCGGGTGCCCGGACGGTCACTGCTGCTCGGGGTCCCCCTTGATCACCGCGAAGCCCGCACCGTACGGATCCTTCAGCTTCGCGATCCGTCCGACGCCGGAGATGCTGACCGGCTCGGAGTGCACCGTGCCCCCCAGCTCCTGCGTGCGGTCCGCCGTCGCGTCCACGTCCGGGACGTGGATGTACGGCGTCCAGTGCGGGCCCGCCCCGGCCTCCGCGGGGTCGCTGTCCAGCTTGGCGAGGCCGCCGAACATCGCGTTCTCGTCCGTGCCCGCCGGGTTGATCGTCGTGTAGCTGCCGCCCGGGAACTCGACGTCGAACGCGCCCCAGTCGAAGACCGAGCCGTAGAACCGCTTCGCGGCGGCCACGTCGGGGGCGTACAGCTCCACCCAGTTCAGCCCGCCGTCGTCCCTGGTGTACTCGAGGCCCTTGTTCTTCCCCGGCTGCCAGATACCGAAGGGGGCGCCCGCCGGGTCGTTGAAGACGGCCATGCGGCCCAGGTCGAAGACGTCCATCGGCTGCAGCAGGGCGCTGCCGCCGGCCTGCTCGACCGCCTTCGCCGTGGCATCCGCGTCCGCGCTCTGGAAGTACACGGTCCAGCCGGGCTCGCCCTGGTCGGCGGTGACGGTCATGGCGCCGCTCACCGTCCTGCCTTCGAGCTGGAACATTCCGTATCCGCCGGCCTCGGGTCCCGCCGACAGGAACGTCCAGCCGAAGAGGCCGCCGTAGAAGGAGATCGCACCGTCCATGTCGGGGGTGCTGAGGTCCAGCCAGTTCGGCGCGCCGTCCACGAATTCCGTAGTGATCATGGGTCTTGCCCTCCTCGTCGAGGGTTTCTTTTCCGGACTGCCGAGTCTTCCACCGGGCACTGACAACCGCCCTCGCACCACGCTGACCTGGGCTGGTTCAGACCAGAGGAACCGAACGCTCCGCCTTCAACGATTGAACGCAAACAAATGGTGGGAGCGCTCCCTGCGCGAACTCTTGACGCCTCCGTCCCCTCTCGCCACAGTAGGGCTCCCCCACACACCCCCCACATTCGAGGAGTGTCCATCGTGATCTCGCGCAGAATATTTCTCGCCTCCGCAGGAGCGGGTCTCGCCACGACGGCCGCAGCACTCACCCTTCCCTCCTGGACCGCGGGCGCCGCACCCGCCACCTGTGAACTGGCCCTGGAGAACAAGTCGTTGAGCGGCACGGTCCGCGCGTACGTCACCGGCCACGAGAACGGAACCGGCAAGTGGGTGCTGCTGCGCTCCGACGGCAGCGTCTACCACCCCGAGGAGCCGAGCGCCCCGCAGACCCCGCTGCCCGTCGACTGCGCCATCCCGCTCGGCGCGGCCGGCTCGGGCCCGAAGGTCGTGACGCTGCCTCAGATGTACGGCGCCCGCGTCTACTTCGTGCGCGACGACGAGCTCGAGTTCTTCGTCAACCCCGGCCCCTCGCTCGTCGAGCCCGCCTTCGCCACGAAGGAGGACCCGAACTACGGCAAGACCTGGGCGTTCGCCGAATTCACCTTCAACTCCGAGCAGTTGTACTCCAACATCAGCTACGTCGACCTGATCACGGCGCTGCCCATCGGGATCAAGCTGGAGGGCGACGCCACGCACACCGTCGCCCCGTTCCCCGACGGCGCCGTCGACAAGATCGCCTCTGATCTCGCCGCACAGGCCGCCAAGGACGGGCAGCCCTGGGACAAGCTCGCCATCAAGGGCGAGGACGGCAAGGTACTGCGCGTCATATCGCCGCAGAACCTCATGGCGCCGTACTTCGACAAGCCGGACGAGATGCCGTTCCGCGACGTGTGGGACGCCTACGTCGACAAGGTGTGGGAGAAGTACGCCTCGACCGACCTGAAGATCGACCTCCAGGGCGGGCGCGGCGTCTTCACGGGCCGGGTCAGCGGCGACACGCTCACCTTCAACGGCGGTCACACCTTCGCCAAGCCCGCCTCGAAGGACATCTTCACCTGCAACCACGGGCCGTTCGCCAACAACCCGGACGACTCCGACGAGAAGAAGGGCATCCTGTCCCGCCTCGCCGCCGGGTTCAACCGCAGCATCATGCTCACGCACCCCGAGCAGCCCAACGGCCTCACGTCCGCCGACTACTACCAGGACGCCACGACCAACCACTGGTCGCGCATCCTGCACGCCAACTCGCCCATCGGCTACGCCTTCCCGTACGACGACGTGCAGGCCGAGGGACAGCCGGACGTGTCCGGCGCGGCGCACGACGGCAATCCGCGCCGGTTCACGGTGAGCGTGGGGTCGTAACTCCCCCACTCTCCAACTCCCCTGAGGAACAGCGCTACTTGGTGGCGTCCTCGCGGATCAGGTCGGCGGCCCGTTCCGCGAGGGCGACCGTGGGCGCGTGCGTGTGGCCGCGGGTGATGCGCGGCATGACGGAGGCGTCCACGACGCGCAGGCCCTCGGTGCCGCGCACGCGCAGGCGGGGGTCGGTGACCGAGCCCTCGTCGGAGCCCATCCGGCAGGTGCCGACCGGGTGGTAGAGGGTCTCCGCGGTGGCGCGCACCGAGCGGGTGAGCGCCTCGTCGTCGACGACGCCGGGGTAGCCGGCCATCGGTTCGGTGTGGTGCCCGGCGAGGGCGCTGTCGGCGAGCAGTGCCTCGGCGCGGCGCACACCGGCGACGAGCGTGCGCACGTCCTCCTCGTGGGCCAGGTAGTCCGGGTCGATGCGGGGCTGCGCGTCGCGGCCCATCGGGGTGATCCGGCCCTCGCTCTTGGGCTGGAGCAGGACCACGCCGAGGGTGAGGCCGTGCTCGGTCGGCTCCTCAAGCCCGTGGTTCACGAACGGCACCGGGGCGTAGATCAACTCGATGTCGGGCGCGCTGAGTTCGGGCTTGGTGGCGAGGAAGGCGACGGCCTCGCCGACGTTCGAGGTGAGCGGTCCGCGCCCGCCGAGCAGGAACCGGGCGATGTTGGCGGGCGAGTCGGCGCCGGTGAGCGAGATGGGCTTCGCGGCGCGGACGTTCAGCGCGTACATCAGGTGGTCCTGGAGGTGGCGGCCGACGTCGGGTGAGGCGACGAAGGTGTCGATGCCCGCCTCGGCGAGGGTCTCCGGGTCGCCGATGCCCGCCTGTTGGAGGAGCTGCGGCGAGTTGATGGCGCCCGCCGAGAGGATGACCTCGCGGGTGGCGCGCAGAGTACCGACGGAGACCCCGGAGGCGACGACACCGGCGGCGCGGGTGCCGTCGAAGTCGATGCGGGTGACGCGGGCGCCGGTGTAGATGTCGAGGTTGGGGCGGCGCGCGGCGGGCTTGAGGTAGCCGTCGGCGGCGCTCCAGCGGCGACCCTTGTGCTGGTTGAGCGGGGTCAGGGCGAAGCCGGAGTGGTCGGCCTGGTTCAACTCGCCGAGCTCGCGCAGGCCTTGAGCGCGGCAGGCGTCGAGGAACGCGGCCGTGGTCGGGTTCGGGTGGCGCGGCGGCGAGATGTGCAGCGGCCCCGCCGTGCCGTACGCGGAGTCCTCCTGCGCGGCGCCCTGCCAGCGCTCGGCGCGCTGGAAGTAGCGCACGAACTCGTCGTACGACCACGGGGATCCGGCGGCTTCGCCCCAGGCGTCGTAGTCGGCGCGGTGGCCGCGCACCCACATCATGGCGTTGATGGAGGAGGAGCCGCCGAGCGTGTGCCCGCGCGGCCAGTACAACTCCCGGTTGTCCAGGGCGGCTTGCTTGCTCGTCGAGTAGTCCCAGTCGTACGGCGTCTTGAACAGCTTCGGGAACGCGGCCGGGATCCGGATCTCCGTCTTGCGGTCGCGCGGCCCCGATTCGACGAGGGCGACCTTGACGGAGGGGTCCTCGGAGAGCCGCCCGGCCAGGACGCAGCCGGCGGATCCGGCCCCGACGATGACGTAGTCGTACGTACGGTCCTTGCTCAACGCGGCTCCCTCGATGATCAATGCCATGTACAGGTGGCACCGATGCTCTACCTGCCGGTAGGCGCTGTCCAGAGCGGGTTGTGCGGGATGAGCGAGGATCGCGTCACGGGGCGGTCACGTTCCGCAGCGCCACCGAGCGCCGCATCGTCAGCGTGTAGCAGAGGCATGCCACCACCATGCCGACCGGCAGCGCGAGGTCGACGTGGCCGAGGGCGGCGGAGATCGGACCGGTGAAGTAGAGGGTGTTCACGCAGAGCGCGGAGGTCGCCGCGCCCGCCAACAGGGAGAACGCGCCTGCCCAGTTGACGCCTCCGCGGTACCAGAACGGGCTACCGGGCGACTCGTCGGTGAGGGCGGGACCGTCGTAGCGGTTGCGGCGCAGCACGATGTCGGTCGCGTAGACCGCCATGCTCGGGCCGAGCAGGACGACGGTCAGTTGCAGGACGTTGTTGACGGTGTCGAGGAAGTTCGAGACGAGGAGCCCGTACAGGGTCAGCGCGACGGCGGCCGTGCCGTCGAACAGGACGCTGACGGAGCGGCGGATGCGCAGGCCGACGGCCTGGAGCGCGAGGCCCGCGCTGTACGCGGTCAGGGCGTTGATGGCGATGGTGCCGAGGACGAGGGCGAGGAGGAAGGCGGGGGTGAACCACGCGGGCAGGATCTTCTCCAGGGCCGCCTGCGGGTCGGTCATGTCGACGGTCGTGGCGGCGAGCACACCGAGGGCCGAGACACCCACGCCCGGCAGGAAGCCACCGAGCGCGGTCCAGCCGACGATCGCCCGCTTCGGCGTCGTCCGCGGCAGATAGCGGGAGAAGTCCGCGCTGGTGGTGTACGACAGCGGACCCGACGCGATGAGGGTTACACCGGCGAGGACCGTGGCCCACAGGTCGATCCCGGTGAGGTGGTGTTCGGGTACGTAGCCGAAGTCGGCGTGCCGGACGACCACGACGGCCACGACGGCGAAGGCCGCGGCGAGGACGAGTGCGATCGGCAGGTACAGCTTCACGATCAGGGCGTGGCCGTAGACGCTGATGATCAGGGTGAGCGCCGCGATGACCACGATGACGGCGGCCTTCACGCCCGTGTTCACCGGGATCCCGACCTTCGCGACGAGCGAGAACGCGGCGACGGACGCGGCCGCCAGGTTCAGCGCGAAGTAGCAGACGGAGATCACCCAGCCGACGATCGCGTTGTTCACGCGGTTGCCGATGACGCCGAAGAGGGCGCGGGTGATGACCTCACTGGGCGCGCCGGCCGCGGGGCCCGAGACGGAGAGCCAGCCGGTGAGTATCCAGAACAGGTTGCCGACGACCAGCACCGCAAGGGCCTGCCACAGGTTCAGGCCCATCAGGATCAGGGCGCCGCCCACCACCAGGGCCAGGTAGTTGATGCCGCCCGCGGCCCAGACCGAGAACAACTCGCGGGCCCTGCCGCGGCGTTCGGATTCGGGGATGTGGTCGATGCCGTGGGCCTCGATGCGGGTGGCCTCGGCGGCCGGGACCGGTGTGCCCGCGGAAAGAGTGCCTGCGGAAGGTGTGCCAGCGGGTGACGTGTCAGTGGGTGGTGCGTCCATGGGGCCCCTCCAGGGTGCTCGTCTTGTCTGCCGGTCTCGTCCCACCTGCTTGCTTATTGGTCGCACACTCAATAGCGTGACGGGCATGTCGTCAAGCGTTGAGCGCAAGCGAATCCGAAAATCTCCGGCGGCCAGACGTGCGGAAATCGTTGCGAAGGCTGCGGAGATTGCGCTTTCCGAAGGTCTGGAGTGCATTACGCTGCGGCGCATCGGAGAGGATCTGGACGTGCGTCCGGGCCTCGTGAGCCACTACTTCCCCTCGGCGGAGGAGCTGGTGGCGGAGGCGTTCGGGAGCGCGGCCACGGGGGAGCTCGACGCGCTTCTCCCCGAGGGTGGTTCGGATACGTCCACGTCTGCCGTGGGGCGGCTGGCCGGGTTCCTTTCCCGGACGTCCGGGCCCGCGTGGGACGACATCAGCCGGTTGTGGCTCAACGCGCGGCATCTGAGCCGGTACCGGGAGTCGTTGCGGGTGCGGGTCGCGCAGCAGGGGGATGCGTGGCGGGGGCGGCTCACGGCGCTCATCGCGGACGGTGTGGCGGGCGGGGAGTTTCGGACCGGTGATCCGGAGGCTGTGGCGATGCAGATTCTTGTGGTGCTGGATGGGCTCGGGGCGGATCCGGGCGGTGCGGAGGAGGCGCTGCCGGCCTCTGTGACGCGGATGGTATTCCGGGTCGCCGAGTGGCAACTTGGTCTGGCCGACGGGGTGTTGGATTCGTAGACCTGCGACGGCGTTACGGCCTCGGGGCTCTGCCCCGGACCCCGCTCCTCAATCGCCGGAGGGGCTGAGATGGCTCGACCTGCCCGCACGACCCTCTGGGAGACCCGCACCATGCACCACGACCCTGACCTCATCCTCCTCAACGCCCGGTTTCTGGACCCGGTCGATGGCGGAGCCAGTGCGTACACCGCGCTCGCCGCCACCGACGGAGTCATCTCCGCGATGGGGGACGACCGGGAGGTTCGCGCGCTCGCCGGGGGCGGGACCACCGCCATCGACCTCAAGGGCGCCGTCGTGACGCCCGGGCTTGTCGATGGGCACGTGCATCCGGCGCACGGGGCCGAGCTCACCGCCGGGGTCGATCTGTCGGGGTGTGTGAGCCTCGATGACGTGCGTGCCGAGCTCGGGCGTGCGAGGGAGTCGCTCGCGGACGGTGCGTGGCTGCACGCGTGGGGGCTCGATCCGAATGTGTTCGGGGAGCGGGCCGTGGAGGCGGCGGCACTCGCCCCCGTGCTCGATGGGATTCCGGCCCTGATCCTGCTCTTCGACGCGCACTCGATGTTGGCGAGCCCCCGGGCCCTCGAACTCGCCGGGGTCGACGGGCCGCGCACCTTCGATCAGGCGGCCGAAGTCGTGTGCGATGCCGCCGGGCGGCCCACCGGGCTGCTCCTGGAGGACGCCGCCTGCGAACTGGTCGAGCGGGCCGCGCCGCAGCCCACCCGCGACGAGCGCCGCGAACGGCTGGCGCGGACGCTACGGGAGATGGCCGCGAGCGGTCTCACCGGCGGGCACGCCATGGACGCCAATGGCGACTCCCTTGAGTTGTACGAGGAGTTGGACGCGGGAGGGGAACTGGCCGTGCGGTTGCGGGTCGCGCCCTGGTGTCAGCCGGGTGCGGATGCCGAGGCCGTGAGCCGGCTGGTTCAACTGCAGGAGCGGGGTGGGGCGTTGTGGTCCGTCGACGGTGTGAAGCTGTTCATGGACGGCACCATCGACAACGGCACCGCGTGGCTGGAGCGCCCCGACTGCCACGGTGAGTCGACGCACGCGTTCTGGCCGGACCCGGCCGCGTACACCGAGGTCATCGCCGCGCTGCACCGTGCCGGTGTGCCCACCGCGACACATGCCATCGGGGACGCGGCGGTGCGGCACGCGCTCGACTCCGTCGAGAAGGCGCGGGCCGGGGCCCCCGGCGACGTACGGCATCGCGTGGAGCACATCGAGACGGTGCCGGACGACACGGTGCGGCGGTTCGCCGAGCTGGGGGTCATCGCGTCGATGCAGCCCACGCACTGCTGCGACTTCACGCGGGCCGATCACAGCGACAACTGGTCGCGGCGGCTCGGCGAGGAGCGGGCGGGGCGGGCCTGGCGCTGTCGGGATCTGTGGGATGCGGGGGCGACGGTGGTGCTCGGTTCGGACTGGCCGATCGCGCCGTACCCGCCGCTCGAAGTGATGGCCGGGGCGCGACACCGGCGACCGAGCCGCGATCTCGCGCTGCCGCCGCACGGGCCCGAGCAGGCGCTGACCGGCATCGAGGCGCTGCGGGCGATGACCGTCAACGCCGCCTACGCCGCCGGCGAGGAGCGGACCGCGGGGCGGATCGCGGTCGGGTTCCGGGCCGACCTCACGGCGTTCGCGGTGGATCCGGTCGCCGCACCGGCGACCGAACTCCCTGACGTAACCGTGCGGTTGACGGTACTCGGCGGTCGCGTGACGCACCGGGCCGCCGCGCTGTAGACCCGTTCAACTGCCGTCGCCCTCCTCGTGCTTGGCGCGGCTCGGCTGCACCCGCTTGGGCTCGCCCGGCATCTTCGGGTACTCGGGCGGGTACGGCAGGTCGCCGAGGCCGCGGTCCTTCTCGTCGCGCTCGGCCAGTTCAAGGAGGGCGTCGAGGGAGAACCTCTCCTTGTCCATGTCGGCGTGTACGTCGCCGAGTTCGGCGTACCGCTTCGGCATGGTGACGATGTCGAAGTCCCGGGGCAGCGCGTCGCCCAGCTCGTCCCAGGTGAGCGGGGCGGAGACGGGGGCGTGGGGGCGGGCGCGCACCGAGTAGGCGGAGGCGATGGTGCGGTCGCGGGCCGTCTGGTTGTAGTCGACGAAGATGCGCTCGCCCCGCTCCTCCTTCCACCACGCCGTGGTGACGAACTCCGGCATGCGGCGCTCCAGTTCGCGTCCGCAGGCGATCGCGGCGCGGCGCACCTCGGTGAACGTCCAGCGCGGTTCGATGGGCACGAAGACATGCAGTCCCCGGCCGCCGGAGGTCTTGGGCCAGCCGCGCAGGCCGCCGAACTCGTGCAGTACGTAGCGGAGTTCGTTCGCCGCGTGCACGGCGTCGGCGTAGTCGGTGCCGGGCTGCGGGTCGAGGTCGATACGCAGCTCGTCCGGGTGGTCGGGGTCGTCCCTGCGCACCGGCCAGGGGTGGAAGGTGAGGGTGCCGTACTGGGCGGCCCAGATGACCGCGGCGATCTCCGTCGGGCACATCTCGTCGGCCGTCCGCCCCGAGGGGAAGGTGATCGTGGCGGTGGGGATCCAGTCGGGCAGGTTCTTCGGCGCGCGCTTCTGGTAGAAGGACTCGCCGGTCACACCCTCGGGGTAGCGCTCCAGGGTGGTGGGCCGGTCGCGCAGGGCGCGCAGGATGCCGTCGCCGACCGCGAGGAAGTAGTTCGCGAGGTCGAGCTTGGTGTAGGTGACCTTCCCGCCGTCGGGAAAGAACACTTTGTCCGGACTGGACAGACGCACCGTCCGACCGCCCGCTTCCAGTTCCACTGCCGCACCCTTGCCGCCCATGCGCTCACGCTAGGCCGAAAGGACGTAATGCGCATACCGGGCGATATGACACCGTAGAGGACAGAATCGGGGCATGGACCTCCCCGTGATGCCGCCGGTCAAGCCGATGCTCGCCAAGTCCGCCGCCAAGATCCCCGAGGGGATGCACTACGAGGCGAAGTGGGACGGCTTCAGGGCGATCGTGTTCCGCGACGGTCCGGAGATCGAGCTGACGAGCCGTACGACCAAGTCGTTGACCAGGTACTTTCCCGAGCTGGTCGAGGCGCTGGCCGAGCGGCTCCCGGAGCGCTGCGTGCTCGACGGGGAGATCGTGATCGCGCGGGACGGGCGGCTCGACTTCGACGCGCTCACGGAGCGGATCCACCCGGCGGCCTCGCGGGTGAAGACCCTGGCCGAGCGCACGCCCGCCTCCTTCGTGGCCTTCGACGTCCTGGCGCTCGGTTCCGAGTCCACGGTCGAGCTGCCGCTGTCCGATCGCAGACCGCTCCTGGAACAGGCCCTCGCGGACGCCTCCGCCCCGCTGCACCTGGCCCCGGCCACCACCAGCGCGGAGCTCGCACAGACCTGGTTCGAGCAGTACGAGGGCGCGGGCCTGGACGGCGTCGTCGCCAAGCCGCTCACGCTGCGCTACCGGCAGGACGAACGCGTCATGCTCAAGATCAAGCACGAGCGGACCGCGGACTGCGTGGTCGCCGGCTACCGCTTCCACAAGAGCGGCCCGGTCGTCGGCTCCCTGCTCCTCGGCCTGTACGACGACGAGGGCGCCCTCCAGCACGTCGGGGTCTGCGCGGCCTTCACGATGAAACGCCGCACCGAACTGGTCGCCGAGCTGGAGCCGCTGCGCATGGAGGACGCCGAGGGCCACCCGTGGGCGGCGTGGACGGACGAGGCGGCGCACGAGGGCAGGCGGATGCCGGGCGCGACCAGCCGCTGGACCGGCAAGAAGGACCTCTCCTGGATCCCGCTGCGCCCGGAGCTCGTGGCCGAGGTCGCCTACGAGCACATGGAGAACGGCGCCCGCTTCCGCCACACGGCCCGCTTCCGCCGCTGGCGCCCGGACCGCACACCCGAGAGCTGCACGTACGCGCAGCTGGAGGAGCCGGTGAAGTTCGACCTGGCGGATGTGCTGCGCTGAGCGTGTGACGGTTCCCCCGGAGTGAGCGGGGTGTGCCCGTGGGTATCCATGAGGCGTGGACGAGATGCGCAGGCGTGCGGTCGTGGTCGGGGCTCTCGGGATGTTCGCCTCGGCGTGTACGGCGAGTCGGCTGCCCGGGGGCGGAAGTTCGGCGTCGGCGCGGGCGCCGTTGCTAGCCGTGAAGATCGACAACGTGGGGCCCGCGCGACCCCAGACCGGGCTCGACGAGGCCGACCTCGTGTACGTCGAGCAGGTCGAGGCGGGGCTCAGCCGGCTGATGGCGGTGTTCGGCTCGCGGCTGCCCAAGGTGGTCGGGCCTGTGCGCAGCGCCCGCGAGACCGATCTTGAGCTGTTGCGCCAGTTCGACCGGCCGACGCTCGCGTACTCGGGGGCGCAGAGCGCGCTGCGGCCCTCGATCGAGTCGGCGCCGCTGCGGGCGGCGCCGCCGGGTGAGGCCGGGAGCGCGTACTTCCGCGGCGACGACAAGCCCGCGCCGCACAACTTGTACCTGCGGCCCGCGAAGCTGGGCGATCCCGCGGCGGGGGTGCACGCCGGGGAGGCGGCCGGGTTCGAGTTCGCCGAGCGGGCGCCGAAGGGTGGGCGGGCCGAGACGGAGCACACGGTGCGCTTTCCTGGCGCGCGGTTCACCTTCAACTGGTCGGCGGAGGACGGTCGTTGGCTGGTGGCCATGGACGGGCGCGCCGCGACGACGGCAGCCGGCGAACGGCTCGGTGCCCCGACGGTGGTCGTCCAGTACGTCGACGTGGCGCCCTCCCGTTTCCACGACCGGTCCGGCAACACGTCGCCGCTGTCGCGGACGGTGGGTGACGGTGACGCGGTGGTGTTGCGGGACGGTCGGGCGTACGACGCGCAGTGGCGGCGACCGTCTCCGACGAGCGGCACGACGTTCGACCTACCGTTCGCGCCGGGGGCGGTGTGGGTGGTCCTGACGAAACGCTGACACCCACCCGTGGTTACGGCCTCGGGGCTCCGCCCCGGACCCCGCGGGCTCTCGTTCGAAAGGCGGGGCTTGATTTGCCGGGTGGGCGCAACGGTGAACGCGTCAAGAACTCGCCGCCACCTCCACCTCACCCGCCTGCCGAAGGCCCTCCGCCCCGTCGCACACCCGCTGGATCAGGTCGAAGAACACCCCGCGCTCATCGGCGTCGAGCGGCGCCAGGAAGATCTGGTTCATCCGGGCCGTGCGCACCGCCAGCTTCTTGTGCGTGCGCAACCCCCCGGGCGTCAGGCGGAGCAACCAGCGGCGACCGTCCTGCGGGTCACGGACCTTGTCCACCAGCTCGCGCCGCGTGAGCCGCGTGATCACCTCGGCGATGGTCGAGCGGTCAAGACCGACCCGCTCCCCCACCGTGCGCTGGTCAAGACCCGGCTCCGCCACCAGCGCGTTGAGGACCGCGAACTGCGGCGACGTGATCTCCTCGGAGACCATCGTGTTCCACAGCAGATAGTGCGCCTGCTGGAGCCGCCGGGCGAGGTGCCCGGGATGGGTGGTCAGATCCACCGCGGCCATGGCGGTCCTCCGTCTGCAGTCGTTACGCCGCTGAACACGGCCGTGCACTGAGCAAGGATCCGGTAACCGGCGCCCGCTTGTCGAGTCCATCCCTGCGTTTTCCTTGGAACTCTTGACGGTTCACACACCCAGTGGCAACGTGAGCGCCACCCAGAAAATACTCAGTGCGCTGAGTACTTCAGAAGCACTTCGCGGAGATGAGGGCTGGCAGGGATGGACAAGGTTGTCGCCACGGCCGCTCAGGCCGTCGCCGATGTGGGGGACGGTTCGTCCCTCGCGGTCGGCGGGTTCGGCTTGAGCGGCGTACCGAACGTGTTGATCAAGGCGCTGTACGAGC
The DNA here is from genome assembly GCF_054871485.1 of Streptomyces sp. UC4497. NCBI lineage: Bacteria > Bacillati > Actinomycetota > Actinomycetes > Kitasatosporales > Streptomycetaceae > Streptomyces > Streptomyces sp. UC4497. The sequence continues at coordinate 117,087 of NZ_JBTYHB010000026.1, forward strand.
AGGGCACGGGGAACCTGTCGGTGGTGTCGAACAACTGCGGCGCCATGGACTCCGGCCTCGCCGTCCTGCTGAGCGCCGGTCGGATCGACCGCGTCACGGGCTCGTACATCGGCGGGAACAAGGAGTTCGCCCGGCAGTACCTGGCCGGCGAGATCGAGGTCGAGATGATCCCGCAGGGCACGCTCGCCGAGCGGCTCCGCTCGGGCGGCGCCGGCATCCCCGCCTTCTACACCCCGGCCGGTGTCGGCACCCAGGTCGCGGACGGCGGACTCCCCTGGCGCTACGACGGCAACGGCGGGGTCGCGAAGGCCTCGCCGCCCAAGGAGGTGCGGGAGTTCGACGGCGTCGAGTACGTGCTGGAGCGCGGCATCCGTACCGACTTCGCGCTCGTCCGCGCCGCCAAGGGCGACCGGCACGGCAACCTGGTCTTCAACAAGTCCACGCGGAACTTCAACCCCCTCGCCGCGCAGGCCGGAAAGATCACGATCGCCGAGGTCGAGGAGCTGGTGGAGCCGGGCGAGATCGAGCCCGACGCCGTGCACCTGCCCGGCATCTTCGTGCAGCGCGTGATCGCCCTGACGCCCGAGCAGGCCGTCGACAAGGGCATCGAGAAGCGGACGGTGAGTGAGTAGCCATGGCATGGACCCGTGAGGAAATGGCCGCGCGCGCCGCGCGCGAACTGCGCGACGGTCAGTACGTGAACCTCGGCATCGGCCTGCCGACGCTGATCCCCAACTACCTAGGCGGCGACGTGGAGGTGATCCTGGAGTCCGAGAACGGGATCCTGGGCACCGGCCCGTACCCCACCGACGACGCGGTCGACCCTGACCTGATCAACGCGGGCAAGGAGACGGTCACCGTCCTGCCGGGCGCCTCGTTCTTCGACTCCGCGCTCTCCTTCGGCATGATCCGCGGCGGTCACATCGATGTCGCCGTGCTCGGCGCCATGCAGGTGTCGGCCACCGGCGACCTCGCCAACTGGGCCGTGCCCGGCAAGATGATCACCGGTATCGGTGGCGCCATGGACCTGGTGCACGGCGCCCGTACCGTCCTGGTCACCATGACGCACACCGCGAAGGACGGCTCCCCGAAGATCGTCGAGGAGTGCTCGCTGCCGCTGACCGGCAAGGGCTGCGTCGACCGGATCATCACCGACCTCGCCGTGCTCGACGTGACCGAAGACGGCCTGGAACTGGTGGAGTTGGCGCCCGGCGTCACCGCCGATGAGGTCGTCGAGAAGACCGCCGCGAAGGTACGCGTCCCACAGCAGGAGGCAGCCAAGTGAGCAGGAACGTCAAGGACGTCTACATCGTCGATGCCGTACGCAGCCCCATCGGCCGCTACAACGGCGCCCTCGCGGCCGTCCGCCCGGACGACCTCGCCGCGCACGCCATCCGTGAACTGGTCGCCCGTACACCGGAGTTGGACCCGTCCCGGATCGAGGACGTGTACTTCGGCAACGCCAACGGCGCGGGCGAGGAGAACCGCAACGTGGCCCGCATGGCCGGGCTCCTCGCCGGGCTGCCGACCTCCGTGCCGGGTGTCACCGTGAACCGGCTGTGCGCCTCCGGCCTGGAGGCCGTGATCCAGGCGGCCCGCGCCATCGCGGTCGGCGACGCGTCGATCGCCGTGGCCGGTGGCGTCGAGTCGATGACCCGCGCGCCCTACGTGCTGCCTAAGAACGACAAGCCGTTCCCGGCCGCGAGCACCGAGCTGTTCTCCACCACACTGGGCTGGCGCATGGTCAACCCCAAGATGGAGCCGCAGTGGACGGTGCCGCTGGGTGAGTCGGCCGAACTCATCGCCGACAAGCACCACATCACGCGCGAGCAGCAGGACAAGTTCGCCCTCGCCAGCCACCAGAAGGCCGCCGCCGCGCAGAAGAACGGCCTGTTCGACGCCGAGCTCGCGTCCGTCACGATCCCGCAGCGCAAGGGCGACCCGACCGTCGTCTCCGCCGACGAGTCCGTGCGCGCGAACAGCTCCCTGGAGGCGATGGCGAAGCTCAAGCCGTCCTTCCGCAAGGACGGCGGCACGGTCACGGCGGGCAACGCCTCGCCGCTCAACGACGGCGCCGCCGCGCTGCTCCTCGTCGACGAGGAGGGCCTGAAGGCCACCGGGCGCGAGCCGCTCGCCCGGATCTCCGCCACCGGTGTCTCCGCGATCGACCCGCACTACTTCGGACTCGCTCCCGTCGAGGCGACGAACCGGGCGCTCGCCAAGGCGGGCAAGGGATTTGGCGATCTGTCGACACTGGAGCTGAACGAGGCGTTCGCCGCGCAGGTGCTCGGCTGCGTCGCCGAATGGCCCGAGTTCGACCCCGCGATCCTCAACCCGCAGGGCGGCGCCATCGCGCTCGGCCACCCGCTCGGCGCGTCCGGCGCCCGGCTCGCCGGCACCGTCGCCCACCAGCTCGCCCGCAAGGGCTCCGGCGTCGGCGTCGCCACGCTCTGCATCGGCGTGGGCCAGGGCCTCGCCCTCGTCCTGGAACGTTAGGCCCGGAAGGTAAGGAAGGTCCGCTCCCCCATGTCTGCCACCCAGCCACTCACCCAGCACGACATCGACCGCGAGATCGCCGCCAAGCGCGACGCCTACTACAAGGGCCTCGCCGACGGCGCACCCGTCGAGCACCACCCTCGGCGCGACTACGCCCCGTACCGCTCCTCCACCTTCCGGCACCCCAAGCAGCCGCCGATCAACATCGACGTCTCCAAGGACCCGGAGCTGATCGAGCTCACCGCTCCCGCCTTCGGCGAGCGCGACATCACGAAGATCGACAACGATCTGACGATCCAGCACCAGGGCAAGCCGATCGGCGAGCGCATCACCGTCGAGGGCCGCCTGGTCGACCGCGGCGGGCGGCCGCTGCGCGGTCAGCTCATCGAGCTGTGGCAGGCCAACTCGGCAGGGCGCTACGCGCACAAGATCGAGGTGCACGACGCGCCGCTCGACCCGAACTTCACGGGCGTCGGCCGCACCCTGACCGACGACGACGGCTGGTACAAGTTCACGACCATCCAGCCCGGTCCGTACCCGTGGGCCCAGCACACCAACGCCTGGCGCCCGGCGCACATCCACTTCTCCGTCTTCGGCTCCGCGTTCACCCAGCGCCTGGTGACGCAGATGTACTTCCCGAACGACCCGCTGTTCCCGTACGACCCGATCCTCCAGTCGGTGACCGACGACGCGGCGCGCCGGCGCCTGATCGCCACGTACGTGCACGAGAAGTCGGTGCCGGAGTTCTCGATGGGCTACCAGTGGGACATCGTCCTCGACGGCCCGAACGCCACCTGGATGGAAGAAGGGCGCTGACCAGCCATGACGAGGATCGACATCAACAACCCCGAGACCGTGCAGCCCACCCCGTCGCACACGGTCGGGCCCTGGTACGGCTACGCGCTGCCCTTCGAGGGCGGCGGTGACATCGCCCCGGTCGGCCACCCGGAGACGGTCGCCGTGCACGGCTACGTCTACGACGGCAACGGCGCGCCCGTCCCCGACGCGTTCGTCGAGATCTGGGGCGCGGACCCCGAGGGCAACGCCTCCACCATCGACGGCTCCATGCGCCGCCAGCCCTTCACGGGCGGGTACCTGGGCCGCAACGGCGTGGAGTTCACCGGCTGGGGCCGCATCGAGACGGACGCGAACGGGCACTGGGCCGTGCGCACCCTGCGCCCGGGGGCGCGTGGCGAGTCGGCGCCGTACCTCGCCGTGGTGATCTTCTCCCGGGGTCTGCTGCACCACCTGTACACGCGGATCTACTTCGCCGGTGACGAGGCGCTCGCCACGGACCCCGTGCTCCGGCAGGTCGACGCCGAGCGGCGCGACACGCTGATCGCACAGCGGCAGGCGGATGGCACGTACCGTTTCGACATCCGCCTTCAGGGCGAGGGCGAGACGGTCTTCCTGGAGTTCACGTGACGTTGTTCGACCCCGGCAGCGAGGGTGCGCCCACCGAGCGCACCACGTCCGAAGAGGCCTTCCTTCAGGCCCTGTTGGACGCGGAGGCGGGCCTCACGCGGGCGCAGTCCTCGCTCGATCTGGCGCCCGCCGCCGCGGGTGACGCCGTCACGGCGGCGGCCGTCGCCGAGCGGTTCGACGTGCGGGACCTCGCGCGGCGCTCGCGTGGTGGCGGCAACCCGGTGATCCCGCTGGTCGCGGACCTCACGGCGGCGGTGTCCGACGTGTCCGCGGAGCATGCCGCGTACGTGCATCGGGGTGCGACGAGCCAGGACATCCTCGACTCGGCGCTGATGCTGGTCGCAGCGCGCACGCTGGACGTGCTGCTCGACGAGCTGTCCGGTACGGAGAGCGCGTTGGCGGGCCTCGCGCGCGAGCACCGGGACACCGTGATGCCCGGTCGTACGCTCACGCAGCACGCCGTGCCGACGACGTTCGGCCTCAAGGCCGCCGGGTGGCGCGCGCTGGTGCTCGACGCGCGGGACCGGTTGCGGGGTGTGCGGGAGGCGCTGCCGGTTCAACTGGGCGGTGCGGCGGGGACGTTGGCGGCGTTCGGGGCGTACGGGGCCGATGACCCGCTCGCTCTCGTGGCGGCGTACGCGCGTGAACTCGGGCTTTCCGAGCCGGAGTTGCCGTGGCACGTGCTGCGGGCCCCGGTGGCGGATCTGGCCGGGGCACTGGCGTTTGCGGCGGGTGCGCTCGGCAAGATCGCGGCGGATGTGCTGGTGCTGTCCCGTACGGAGGTCGGTGAGCTGGCCGAGGGGGCGGGGGGCGGGTCCTCCGCGATGCCGCACAAGGCGAATCCGGTGCGTTCCACGCTCATCGCTGCGGCGGCGCGCCGTGCGCCTGCGCTGGCCGCGACGCTGTACGGCTCGTTGCCGGCGGAGGACGAGCGGCCGGCGGGGGCGTGGCATGCGGAGTGGGCCACGTTGCGGGAATTGTTGCGGGTGGTTGGTGGGGCGGTCCGGGATGCCTCGGAGTTGGTCGACGGGTTGGTGGTGCGGGTGGATGTGATGCGCGCGCACCTGTCGCTGACGGGCGGGGCGATCGTGTCGGAGCGACTGTCGGCGGAGCTGGCGGGGGTGCTCGGGCGCGGCGCGGCGAAGGAGCTTCTGGCGTCCGCCTCGCGGCAGGCCCGGGAGTCGGGCCGGTCCCTCGCCGATGTCCTCGCCGACGAGTCGGCGCTCAAGGACTCCGACGTGAACGTATCCGACCTGACCGATCCGTCGCGGTACACCGGGGCGGCGGGGGCGCTGGTGGATCGGGCGCTTGCGCGCCGATGACTTGTCCCCCACCCCACCCCTTCCCGAAATCCCTGCGGGCGCGTGACAGGGGGTGGGCAGGCCGCACCAGGCGCAGGCCGTCGCCGGTTGCCGCTGCAACGTGGCTGGGCTGTGCAGTTCCCCGGGGCCCCGGCGGGGGGGGGGGGGGGGGCCGCCCCCCCCCCCCCCCCCCCCGCCCCCCCCCCCCCCCCGGGCGCCCCCCCCCCCCCGGGGGGCGGGGGGGCCCCCCCCCCC